>JBHAFM010000014.1:0-75505 GCA_041856175.1 Sediminibacterium sp. | reverse complement strand
CCATGAGGCACTACCGCAGCCTGTCGGCATTCTTTACCAGTTTCTCATCCTTATAAATCCCCCTTAACGCTAATATGTAGCATACTGGTATTGCGAAAGTGAAAACCGAAGAAAGCGCTATGCCTCCGGTATCATATTGTTTTGCCCTGGAAAAATAGAGGAGAATGGTGATGATGCTGGCTGCAAGCCCCGCTAATCCCATTTTCAACTGCATAGACCTGTTCTTGAAAAGAAAGATCGTAACAAAGGCTACGATTGATACTGTAATGGTAAAAGTCAGCAGAAATACACTGCTCATAGCTGAAAAAGGTTCTGCGGGTGCATTGCCCTTACTGCCGATATAGAAAGGCAGCTTCAGGGTAGCGAACCCGCATGCACCTGCAGCAAGCAGCCATAAAGTTTGTATGCGTTGTATCATTTCAGCTGTTTGTTTGAATGTTTTGTTAAGCAGCGGCCATGCACAATTTATCCCATCTCAGGATATAAAACAAACTGTGACATGAACTCGTTCACCTGCTGTTTAGTGGTATGTAGTAACTTTTCATCATCCGCATTCATCAACACATTGTCAATGGCATTGACTACAAACTGCATATCATTTTCTTTCATACCACGGGTGGTGATGGCGGCTACGCCAAAACGGACGCCTGAAGTTACAAAAGCGCTTTTGTCATCATAAGGAACCATGTTCTTATTGGCGGTAATGTCTGCATGCCCCAACACCTGCTCGGCTTTTTTACCGCTGATGTTCTTATTACGCAGGTCAATCAGCATCAGGTGGTTATCGGTACCTCCGCTGATGATCTGGTATCCTTTACTGGTAAACGCTTTGGCCATGGCCTGTGCATTTTTCTGCACCTGTTGCTGGTAAGTAAAGAATTCGGGCGACAGTATCTCGCCGAATGCAATGGCTTTTGCCGCAATCACATGTTCGAGCGGCCCGCCCTGTGTGCCGGGGAATACCGCCATGTCTATCAGGTTGCTCATTAATCGCAGGTTACCTTTCACGTCTTTTAAGCCAAACGGATTCTCAGCATCCTTCTTCATCATGATCACGCCGCCCCTTGGTCCGCGTAATGTTTTGTGGGTGGTTGACGTAACAAAATGGCAATGTTCAAAGGGAGAAGATAATAATCCTTTGGCGATCAGTCCGGCCGGGTGTGCAATATCGGCCATCACAAAAGCACCTACTTCATCGGCGGCCTTACGGATACGGGCATAATCCCAATCACGGCTGTAAGCGCTGGCGCCACAGATGATGAGTTTGGGTTTTACTTCCCTGGCTTTTGCTTCCAGCATGTCGTAATCTACCAATCCGTCTTCTCTTCCCACGCCATAAAAATGTGGTTTGTATAATTTACCGCTGAAATTTACAGCAGAGCCATGTGTAAGGTGTCCGCCCATGCTCAGGTCTAATCCCAGTATTGCATCTCCCGGCTGCAAAATCGCCAGCATGACTGCGGCATTGGCCTGGGCGCCGCTGTGTGGTTGTACATTGGCGTATTCAACACCAAAGATCTCTTTTAACCGGTCAATGGCTAATTGTTCGGTCTGGTCAACAATTTCGCAACCGCCATAATAACGGCGGCCAGGATACCCTTCAGCATATTTATTGGTCATCACATTGCCCATTGCCTGCATTACCTGTAAACTGGTAAAGTTCTCAGAGGCAATCAGTTCAATTCCACGGCGTTGTCTTTCCAACTCCTGTCTGATGATGTCGAAAACAAGGGTATCTCTTTGCATTGGCTGTAAATTTGCCGCAAAAATAAATCTTAATTGGTTGAAATGCACACTTAATTTGCTTAAGTGCCCTGCTTATGGCACATGGCTTAGCGCTTTCAATAGTTTTTCCTATTTTCGACACCCTGATTAGACCCCCGATGAAAGCTATCATTCCTGTTGCCGGCGCCGGAACCAAACTCCGGCCTCATACTTATACACAACCCAAAGCGCTGATCCCGATTGCGGGTAAGACTATCTTAAGTTTTATTGTTGACCAGTTGCGGGAGGCAGGTATTCATGAATTCATCTTTATTGTCGGATACCTGGGCGAGAAGATCCAGGATTATGTACGGCAAACCTATCCCGACCTCACTACCCATTTTGTGTACCAGAATGAAAGGCAGGGTACCGGCCATGCAATAGAACTGACCCGCAATATTGTGGGTACGGATGAAGTATTTGTTGCATTGGGCGATACGATCTGTGAGTATGACGTGAAAGAAGTGGTAAACAGTCCGTATAGCATGCTCGGTATTAAGAAAGTAGACGACCCCCGTAATTTTGGTGTGGCTTCTGTGGGTGAAGATGGTTTTATTGAACAGGTAATTGAAAAGCCATCGATCCCAAAAAGTAATATGGCACTGGTGGGATTGTATAAGATCAGGGAAACGCATTTTCTTTTCGAGTGCCTGCATCATTTGTTTGCACAGAACATCAAAACATACGGCGAATACAACCTGACCGATGCACTGGATTGCATGATCAAGAGGGGCGCGAGGTTCCAGGCGTTCAAAGTGAAGAATTGGTTTGACTGCGGCAAAAAAGAGACCCTGTTGGAAAGCAATGCCACTTTATTGAAAAAGTTTGGCGGTAATACTTCGGAGCAGCACGATTTTAAAGACACCATCATCATTCCACCCGTTAGTATTGCACCGGGTTGTGATATTTCCAATTCTATTATTGGTCCGCATGTAGCTATCGGCGCCAATACATCCATTAAACATTCCATTGTACGCGACAGTATCATTGGATCGTTCACCAATCTTTATGAAGTAGTACTGGATAATTCCCTCATCGGCAGTGATGCCTCCGTCAAAGGGCTCAGCCGGAGTTTGAATATCGGTGATAATACCGAGATAGATTTTGGATAGGCAGTATCTTCCCGCTTAAAAGAATCGTTCAAATAACCATAGACTATGGATCATAGACCATGGGTTTCTCCCGTAACCAATCTCTTCCATATTAAATACCCTATCATTCAGGCCGGCATGATCTGGGCCAGTGGCTGGCGTTTGGCCAGTGCGGTGAGCAATGCTGGTGGACTGGGGTTGCTGGGTTCGGGCAGCATGTATCCCGATGTATTGCGTGAACACATCCGCAATTGCAAGGCGGCAACCGTTCAGCCCTTTGGCGTCAATGTACCGTTAATGTATCCGGATATCGAACAATTGATGGAGATCATTGTGGAAGAAAAAGTACCGATTGTCTTTACCAGCGCTGGCAATCCCAAAACCTGGACTGGTTACCTGAAAGAGAAAGGAATTACGGTGGTGCATGTGGTGAGCAGCAGCCTGTTTGCACAAAAAGCGGCGGCAGCGGGTTGCGATGCGGTGGTAGCGGAAGGCTTTGAAGCAGGCGGGCATAATGGAAGGGAAGAAACCACCACGCTTATACTGGTACCTGCTGTAAGGGAAGCCGTAAAGATTCCTGTGATTGCTGCAGGGGGCATTGGTACCGGCAAACAAATGCTTGCGGCTATGGTACTCGGTGCCGATGGCGTACAGGTAGGTACCCGTTTTGTATGCACGCCGGAAGCTTCTTCTCACATAGCGTTTAAAGAAGCGGTTATTAAAGCGGAAGAGGGAGATACACAATTGTCCCTGAAAAAAATTGTCCCTGTCCGCTTATTGAAAAACAGGTTCTTTGAACAGGTAAGGGAGGCCGAGGCAAGGGGGGCGGGAGAAGAAGAACTCCGGCAGCTGCTCGGAAGGGCACGTGCAAAAAGAGGCATGTTTGAAGGCAATCTTGAGGAAGGCGAACTGGAGATCGGGCAGGTGAGTGCACTCATCAGGGAGATCAAACCAGCTGCCGAAGTAGTTGATGAAATATGGAATGAATTTCTTACTTCTGCGTATAAAATGAATTCGCTTGTGACAAACAGGTTACAACAAGATCATTGATGCATACATGTTGGGGCAGGGTGGCTGTATAAAAGGTAATATCAGCGATGTCTTTCGCCTGTAAAGCCTTGTATCCGTCATAAACCTGTTGCGCCTTTTCGCTGTCGCCTTTAAAACGGACAATGGAAAATTCCGTTTCTGCAGCGCCGGGATGAATAACAGTTACTTTGATCCGGTGCGGCAACAGGTCTATGCGCATCGCTTTGCTGATGGCATCTACTGCATGTTTGCTGGCGCAATAGGTATTGCCATCTTTATATACTTCTTTTCCGGCCGTTGAACCGATATTGATGATATGCCCCTTCTTTCGTTCAGTGAAATAAGGTAAGACAGCTTTGCTCACATAGAGCAGGCCTTTTACGTTGGTGTTGATCATAGTATCCCAGTCATCGAGATCAGCATTGTCAAAACTATCCCTGCCTAATGCGAGCCCTGCATTGTTCACCAGCACATCAATGGCTTGCCATTCGGCGGGTAAGTTGGTTAATGTTTCAGTTACAGCATTCCTGTCCTGTACATCAAACACTAATGGCAATACACTGATGTTGTGAGTGGCCTCTAATGTTTCAGCCAAAGCCTGCAGTTTTTCTGATCTCCTGCCTGTGATGATGCAATTCCATTTAGCAGCTGCAAATGTTTCAGCAATGGCTTTTCCAAAACCGGAAGTGGCGCCTGTGATGAGGATGATCTTGTTCATGGGAACGAAGGTAAGCATTGTGAAAATTACCAGATGGTTTCATAGAAACTTATCTTATCAGTACAGTGGTTCCTTTCCTGTATACCTTATTCCCTAAATAATCACGGCCTTCTGTTTCATATACATACGTGCCGCTGGGTTGGCCTGCCCCGTTAAAATCACCATCCCATCCTTTACCAATTTCAGTAGTAATGTACAGTAGTTGCCCCCAGCGATTAAATATTTTGAAATAAACGAGTTTTGAGATGCCAATTGTAATAGGCTTCAATACATCGTTCCTTCCGTCGCCATTTGGCGTGAAGGCAGATGGAATAAATATTTCAGGCGCAGTTTTAAATACACGCACCCGAACAGCGTCTTCTGCGTAACACCCGCCCTGTCCGGTAACTTTTACTGTATAACGAATGGAATCGATATCTGCCGGTAATGTAGCAACAGGATTGGCAATATTGGGGTTATTCAGGTAACTGGCCGGGGTCCAGAGAAAATGTGCGCCACTGCCGGATGCATTTAATTGTAAAGGTTGTTCAGGCACAACACTCGTATCTCTTCCTGCATAAGCTGTCATGAATGGCACCACTGTTACAACAACCGTGTCACTTACAGATTTCGGACATCCTTTTGATGTATCAGCGGCAGTAAGGATATAGCTGGTTGTATGTGTTGGTCCGGCAATGGGGGTTAAGGTATTGGCATTAATAAGGGTATTAACGGGTGACCAATGAAACGAGGTTGTGCTACTGTTTCCTATGAGTTGTATCCGTTGACCAAAACAGATAAAAGTATCTGCCGTACTAATATTTACAATAGGGTATGGAGCAACTTTTACAAGCGTTTGCGCAGTAGCCTGGCATTTACCCAAGTTTGCCGTTACAGTATAGGTAGTGTTGGCAAGTGGTGCAGCAGCAGGGTATTTCACCGTTGCATTGCTGAGTGCATACGATGGTGCCCAGCTGTAACTCAATGCCTGGCTAACGGGGCGAAGTACAAGAGAATCTGTTTTGCAGATAGTGGTATCGGGTCTGAGTTGTACGGAGATAAATTTCAGTACGTTTACCCTGACCGTATCTGTATTGGTGCAGCCGTGATCATTTACCGTTACAATATAATTGGTTGTGTCTTGCGGATACACCAAAGGATTGGCAGTATTGGCAGATAAAATACGCGTTTTGTTGGCAACATTATCCGGCACCCATGTGACAGATGCGGTATTGGGAATGGTTGCTTTTAGACCCAGTGTATCAATGCTGCAAATGAGGGTATCACGGAACGGAAGGCCAATGGCAGGCCTGCTTGAAACAGTGAGCGGTTTGATAACAGTGTCAATGCAACCTTTGCTGTCTGTTACAATAAGCCTCACTTGTGTGATTACCGGTGCAGGATATGTCCATGCTGTGTCTTTGTGGATGGCGGTATCTGCCGGTGTTGTTTGATCACCAAAATCCCATCTCCAGCCATTTACGTTGCCATACTTGCTTTTAGTGGCGTCGAAAAACTGGTAAGGGGTTGTGAAGCAACTGCCTTTGACAGTAAAATCAGGAACAAAGCCCGGGTAAACCTTTACAATGGATGTTGCAGAATCTTTACAACCACCGGCTCCGGTAACGGTTAGTTTCAAAGGATAAGAGCCGCTGTCCTTATAGGTGTGAACAGGCGTAGGTTCAGTTGACGTGAAGTTTGATGTTCCATTCTTTTCGCCAAAATCCCAAAGATAAGAAGTGATGGCCGGGTTGGTGGATTCATTCTGAAAAGCCAGCGTAAAGCTGTTACAGGTAATATACCCAGGTTTTAATGCTGCACCTGCAATAGCACAATCTGCGACTGAGATATGGATCTCTTTTTTTGTCGTACCAATCAATACGCCTTTTCTGAATTCACTGGCACAAACGGCTAAAACATAATCGCCCGTTATTGCAGGAGCAATACCGGAAATAATACCTGTACCAGGGTCTATGGTCACTTGCTGCCCCAGCGGCGATCCGCCTGAATATCCTGCTGCATAAGGGATGCTCGCATACGGGGGATTACTGGGCGTGGTAGGTTTGGGGACACTTACAGAGCCTCCTGTCAATCCATCGCAAAAACTGTATGCCAGACTGTCCCCGTCAGCGTCTGTTGCACTGAAGTTAAAAGTGAACCTGGATTTATGACATACAACGGCAGTGTCTTTTTGTGCAAAAACAGGACTGCTGTTTTTATAATAGTCGATACCATTGATAGTCCCTGGTATTTTGTTTGAGTAGGTTACGCCAACAGTTCCTGAACCGGTCAGGTTGATAATATTGGGAACGCGGCAGCACCGCTGTACTGCAAGCACATAGCCTCCGGCATTAATGGGCAGGTCAACAGTTGTTACATATCTGTCAATACGGTAGCATACTAGTGGCCTTGGATTAATACAGGGATCAAAAGCTCCTTTGTCAAGCATATCTGTGCCGGTAAGTGGAATTGTGAGTGTCGTAAAAAGAGCATTGGTAGCACCATCAAATATTCCAAGTGAAGCAGATTGGTCTATCTGACCACCAGTTGAACTGCATAAAAGATACTGTTTGATGGTGATGCGGTATTGGGCACTGTTGGATGCAGCGCCTTTGCCTAAGTATTCATATTGAATCCATCCTCCTTTTAAATGCGCAGCATTTACCTGTTGTGTAAGGAGTATCAATACCATAACGATGAACCGGGAACATTGCTTCATAGCGATCATGCTGCTGAATATGTGAAAATACAGTTTGTCAAATAAGTACCTGTTTACTAACGGATTATTTAACGGAGTTACAACATCTGTGAAGCTAAGATAACAATAGAAAAATGCCCGCTGCTTTACCGGTAAAATAATCGGTAACCTGGCAGTATTAACGGATGAGCACAGTGGTTCCCTTGCGGAATACCAATTTGCCCGTATAATCAGTTCCTTCTGCTATATACACATAGGTATTTGATGGTTGTTTGACGCCGTTGTAAGTACCATCCCATCCCTGCCCCCATTCACTGGTACTGTACAATAACTGTCCCCACCGGTTAAAAACCCTGAAATAATGTAATTGGCTGATACCTACTGTGAGCGGTTTCAAAAAATCGTTTTTGCCGTCGCCGTTTGGAGTGAAGGCGGAAGGGATGAATATTTCCGGTACGGTTTTGAAAACACGGACCAGGATATCGTCTTCACCATAACAGCCCTGAAGACCGATTGCACGTACCCAATAATGTACAGAGTCTATATCTGCACCAAGCTGTACAACAGGATTATATATGCCTTGTTCACTGAGGCCGAGCAGGGGCCTCCATATAAACCGGCTGGCGGCTGTTGCGGTTGCCCTTAACTGCAATGGCTGCTCGGCAACGATGGATGTATCTCTTCCGGCATCGACTGTAATGGGTGGTACAACAACAATGCGTATGGTGTCAAATACAGCTTTCGGACAACCATGCAGTGTATCGCTGACGATAAGTGTATAGGTGGTTGTCCTTGCCGGACCTGCAACAGGCACCAGTGTATTGGCATTGATCAAAGTGCCGGCGGGCGTCCATTTAAACGAAGTGGCTGTATAAGTGCTCTTTAATTGAATCTTATCGCCAAAACAGATAGCAGTATCCGGTGTGGTTATTTTTACCTGCGGGTAGGGCGCCACTTTTACCAATTGCTTTGCGGTTGCCTGGCATTTTCCCAGGTTCGCTATTACTGTGTAAGTAGTATTAACAGCTGGACTGGCCTGCGGATATTTTACAGTGGAATTACTTAATGCATAAGCGGGCGTCCACTGATAGCTTAGTGCATGACTCACCGGGTGCAATGTAAACGTATCTGTTTTGCAGATAGTAGTATCGGGCCTGAGTTGAACTGTTATGTAGCGAAGCACATTTACTGTTACCGTATCTGTACTGATACATCCACTTTCATTTAGCGTAACCACATAGCGGGTTGTGTCTTTGGGAAAGAGAAGCGGGTTGCCTGTATTACCCAAAAGGATATTGGTATTGGGTTTCCAGGAAAAAACACCATTCCCCGGTACTTTAACAGGCAGTGTGTCAATGCTGCATATCAATGTGTCTTTAAAGGGAAGCTGTAACGCAGGATTGCCGACGACGACCAATTGTTGATGCAAAGTATCAATACATCCTTTGCTGGTTGTTACTACCAAGCTGACATTGCTTGTATCGGGCAGCTGGTATTTGTATTGCGGGTTTTTACGGTGCGAAGTGTCAGTGCCGGCGGGATGTTTATCATCAAAACGCCATAACCAGCTATTGACTGTTCCATACCTGGTAACGCTGGTATCAGTGAACTGGTAGGGATTGGCATAGCAGGAGCCGGTTATTGTAAAGCCCGGTTTAAAACCGGGATATACCAATACCTGGGTGCTGGCTGTTCCTTCACATCCTTTTGGCCCTTTGATGGTAAGACTTGCAGTATATCTTCCCGTATCATTATATACATGGGTGGGGGTGGGCGTGTTGTCGGTTGCAGGGCTTGATGGATCGCCAAAATTCCAGAGATAGGAAGTGATGCCGGAGGAGGCTGACTGGTTTTCAAAATGCACAATATTGTCATCGCATTTGATGATCTTCTCTGGCAGTGTGGCTTCTGCAATATCACAGTTCTGGACTTTCAGGATAAAGTCTTTCCGGTGTTCGCTAAAAGATTTTCCATTCCGCCATTCAGTAATGCAAACGCTCACTACGTATTGTCCTTCAGCGGGTGCAATTCCCTGGATGATACCTGTTTGGGGATCAATAGTAACACCGGGCCCCAACGGATACGTGCCGCTGAAAGGAAAAGCATAGGGCAATGGTATAAGGGTTAAAAAATTAGCAGGCGGCGCATTGTTGGAATTATTACTGGCGGCATACGCATCACAGAAAGAATAGCTGAGTGAATCATTATCCGGGTCTACAGCACCAAAATCGAGCATGAATTTCCTTTTGGCACAGACAAGGGCAGTGTCTTTTATATTGAAAGCAGGGCTGCTGTTATGGCCGGATGGAAGTGTTGCCGTTCCTGGTATTTTGGTTACATAATTGCTGCCCACATTGGTAAGTTGTGACAACCCAGATATGTTATCAATCCTGCAACAGCCAGTCCGCGATAAAGTATAACCGTCTATATTAACAGGAAGTGTAACAGTGTTGCTGTAGATAGCCATTTCATAGCAAACCCTGACATTTCCTACGAGGCATGGAAAAAGACTGGTGTTCAGTGTGATGGTTGAGACTGAGCCTATCATAGCCAGCGGGAGGGCTATGACCAGGTTGTTGTTTTCATAAACGCCTACGGTTACTTTTTCATTTTGCAGGAGTGGCCCGGAAGAAGCACAATCCCTGAATAGCCTGAGTGTAACCTTGTACATATTACCACCACCATTATCAGACGTACCCAGGTATTCATAAAATAACTCACCACCCGCTATATGTCTTGCTAAAGCAGGGGATGAATAAAGAACAATGATTACTATGAAGAATAATTTCTTCATAAACAGAACAACTAACTTATATACGCAAGCAGGTATTGATTCAGTTGTGCCGTTGCTTCCCACATACCCATATGTCCCACACCTTCCAGTATGTGAATATACGATTTTAAAGGGAGGTGTGTTTGTTGTAAAACATCCTGCAATGGAGCGGCCACATCTACTGTGCCTATAACGAATAAAACAGGTAAAGGGTTGCTTTTCAATACATGTGTACGGTCAGGCCGTTCCATCATTGCATGGTAATACTGTTGCAAAGCAATGGTGCTGAAGCTGCCGGATGCGCTGATCAGTTCTTCCACTTTCCCGGGATGCTCCTTTTTAAACTGCTCGCCAAAAAGATTGGGAATGGTGGTCTTCAGAAAATGATATCCCCCATATTTTCCCATCAGTTCAATACCCCGGCTCCTGTTTTGTTTCTTCTCCTCATTGTCTGCAAAAGCAGTGGAATGGATCAATCCGAAACCACAAAGCAGGGAAGGGTATTTTTCAGCAAAAGCCAGCGTGATATAGCCACCCATGCTATGTCCCAGCATTACGCAAGGTGCCATCTTTTCATGTTGCAGCAAAGCGTGGATGCAGCTGGCATAGTCATCAATACTGGTGTCTGACACCGTATGCCCCATCATCGTCGATCTCCCGCTTCCGGGAAGGTCAGGAATAACCAACATGCAGTGTTGTTTCAGAAAATCAACCTGCTGGTCCCAGATATGGCTATCCTCCCCAAAACCATGCAGCAACACTAACGGCTTCCCTTTTCCTTCTATGCGATAAGAAATAGTTGCATCCTGGTATTGAAATGAATGAAGCATAGCGTTTATTGAAAGAATTTTCTTTTACTCCATAACAAAAAATGCCAGGCAATGAACAGTAAGGCCATTACCGAGGCTGCTTTGTAGATGTAATCTCCGAAGCATACATAAAAAGTTTGTGTGGTAGTGGCTGGTATACCGTATTTAATAACAGCAGCTTTGTCCCATGGTTCAGCCTGGAGAATATTTCCTGCAGGATCTATCACAGCCGATATGCCGGTATTGGCGCTCCTGGCCACCCACCTGCGTGTTTCAATAGCCCGGAGCCGGGCATACTGCAGGTGTTGTTGATGCCCCGGCGTATTACCCCACCAGCCGTCATTGGTCATAATGGTAAGCAGGTTGGCCCCTTTCTGTACATAGCTGGCCACATATTCGCCATAAACGCTTTCGTAACAAATAATGGGAGCAGTTATATACGGATTGTCCGTTACATGAAATGCCAGTGATGAATCTGACCTGCCATAGCCACCTGTAGTGCCACCGAATTTTTCAAACACGGGTGCCATGAAATTGAGGAAACTGGGTAATGATTCTACACCGGGTACGAGTTTGCTTTTATTGTAGAACTGAAAAGGCTGGCCATCTTTTATCACTACTGCCGCGTTAAAAGCATCATAATACGTTCCATTGCCGTTTTCCCTGGCAGTTATTGTTGCTTTTGTGGTACCATAATTTTTAAAAGTTTCAATACCGGATAAGATGGTTAACCGGGGATGCCGGTTAGCGAATGCAAAGACGGGCTGGTAAAATGAATTGGAACTGATACGATCCTGCCAGTCCGCCACGCTCAAGGCTGTTTCGGGCCAAAGCACCAACCGGGTTGCTGTATCTGTTGCCTGTTCTGTCAATTGGACCAATTGTGTGATCTGCGCTGCTGCATTGGTTTCGTTGAATTTCCGGTATGGGTCAGCATTGGGTTGAACAATGACCACATTGGGACTGGCTGATGGCTGATGGCTGATGGCTGATTGATTCATTTTCGATTCCCAATTTCCGATCACAGACACCAACAGCGGCAGAACAAGTACGAATATATTCAGTGTGATGAGCTTTGCACGTTGCCGGTCGCCGGCTATGGCAAGTAACAGCTCATGCAATAAGACATTGCTCACCAGTACCCATAAACTGCCACCGGCTACACCAGTGTACTCATACCATTGAACCCATCCCGGATGGGATGCAAATACATTGCCCAATGTTAGCCATGGCCAGCTGAGCTGCCAATTGAAATGGATGTATTCAAATAAGAGCCAGCAAAGGACCAGCGAAACGTAGCCAATGCGTTGACCGTGTCTTTTTTTGAAAATAAAATAGCCCAGCCAGGGCAGGCACATAAGCAGGGTGTTGGTAATGATGGCTGCAATAGTGCCTACATCAGTGGAATTCCAGATCCACCAGGTGCTGCCGGTATTCCAGATGAGGGCTGTAAGAAAGGCATACCAGAAGAATTGATTCCTTTTCTCTGCTGCATCCGCAATGCGCAATAAGGGAATCCATGCAATAAAGATAAGTGGTGTTAATGGCGATACGGGCCATGCTGAAAACAGGAGAAATCCGGATAGAATGCTTAACCCGGCTAATTTTTGCCTTTTCAAATGAACAAATTTTACCGGCCTAAGTTCGGGAATGTTTTTGAACCGGCTGTCAGGAAATAAAAATGTAACCTGTGTTGATGACAGCTGCCGGATTCAGTTGCTGGTAGACTTCCAGTAGTTTATAAACGGCGGTTTTACCTGCTGCGCCAAGATCAATGGAATAATTGTTAACATACAGGTCAATGTGTTGCCGCATGACCGCTTCGCTCATTTCCTGTGCATGTTGTTTGACATAGTCTGTCAACTGCGGATAATTAGCAAATGCATAGTCCACACTTTTTCTGATGAGCTGATCAATTTGTAGCGCTATACCTGTATCGATTGTCCGTTTCACCACAATGCCTCCCAAAGGAATAGGTACTTTGGTTTGTTGTTCCCAGTATTCACCCAGGTCCATCAGTTTTTCCAGTCCTCTTTGCTGGTAGGTGAACCGGTTCTCATGAATGATTACGCCGGCATGAACGGTTTCCTGTAATACCAGGTCCTCAATTTCATGAAACACATGAAATTGTTTATTTCCCGCTTCAGGAAAAGCCAATGAAAACAGCAAATGGGCTGTTGTATTTATGCCGGGTATGGCAATACGCATTTTATTTATTTCCTCCCTGCTGATTTGCCCGTCAACAGTGTCCTGCATTTTGTGCCTGGCAATGAGTAGTGGTCCTACCCCTTTACCCAGGGCGCCTCCGCTGTTCAATACAGCATATTGCTCCAGGATTAACGGCAATACGCCGTAACTGATCTTAGATACATCCAGCCTGCCCTCTTTTGCCCATTCGTTCAATGTCTGTACATCTTCCAATTTCACATCAAATTCAAGGCCGCTGGTATCAATTTTATGATTCACTAATGCGTCGAAAATGAAAGTATCATTTGGACAGGACGAGAAACCTAGGGTCATTTTGATGTACGATTTGTTTTTATTTGATTTTATAGAGCCGGTCAACATATTTCAGCAGTACTTCATTTAAATTGGTGATGGCTTCCTTCATTTTCCAATTGGCTTTGTTTCTTTCACCGATGTAATTGGAAAGAGACCTGATCTGCAGGAAGGGAATATTGCCCTGCCTGCATACATAATGCAGTGCGGCGCCTTCCATGCTTTCTGTGTATGGGTTGTATTTTTTAATGAGGTGATCAATTCTTTCGGGATGCGTTGAGACCTGGTTGACGCTAATGCTGCTGACTTCAGGCAGTTTCAGCAGGTTATAGGCGGATAGCCAGGGATTGGGCAGTTTTCTTCTTTCGTAAGGATGGTAACTGCTTTTCTCCAGTTTGAGGTCAAATATATCTTTCCATTTACCATCTTCCTCCACCCCCATATCGCCCAATATTTCTTCTTTGATCACTACGGTCCTCCCCAGTACAGCTTTGCTGTCAAATGTGCCGGCAATACCTGCCTGTATCACTAAATCGGGCTGCTCTTCTGCTACCAGTTTGGTCAGTGAGACCGCTGTGGCCAGCATGCCAACACCACTTTGGTGAAACCGTAGTTTCAGTCGCTGGCTGGTACCGGTATAGAGGTTATTCATATCAAGAAAGGAAGGCATCCATTCTCCAACAGTTGCAGATGTGATGATGACGCGCATGGGTAACAAAGTTGGGGAAAAACTGCGACTTCCCGACTTTTCTTAACTTTGCACAAATTTTTGTGAAGAATGGTGTATTTAACCAGGCAGGAGCATTTTAACGCTGCCCATAAATTGTTTAATCCGAAATGGAGCAGGGAACGTAACGAAGCAGTATTTGGAGTCTGTGCTAATGAAAACTGGCATGGGCATAATTATGATCTTTATGTGACGATTAAAGGGAACCCGGACCCGGATACCGGTTTTTTATATGATGTAAAGAAACTGAGTGTCATTATAAAGGAATTTGTGATAGATAAACTGGACCATAAGAACCTGAACATGGATGTGGATTTTATGAAAGACCAACTATGCAGTACCGAAAACTTAGCCATTGCCATTTGGCAACAGCTGGAACCGCATCTTCCGGGGCAGGTAAAACTGCATTGCATTAAGTTGTATGAGACACCGCGTATTTATGTAGAATATTTTGGATAGGCAGGTGGCCTGATTAATATTTTATGATGAACAATAAAGTAGCCGTTTTCAGAAAAGAACATTTTAACGCAGCGCATCGCCTGTATAATCCTGCATGGGATAAAGAGCAGAACGAAGCGGCGTTCGGATTGTGCAGCAATGAACATTTTCACGGGCATAATTATGAACTGATCGTTAAACTTGTTGGTGTACCGGACCCGCAAACGGGATATGTGATTGACCTGAAAAAACTGAGCGGGATCATCAGGGAAGAAGTGCTGGCTCGCTTTGATCATAAAAACCTGAACATGGATACGGCTGAATTTGCCAACCTGAATCCAACGGCAGAAAATATAGTGGTAGTCATTTACAACCTGTTGCGGAAAAGAATCAGTGAATCCCTGGACCTTACTGTCAGGCTGTATGAGACCGAAAGAAATTTTGTTGAATACCCTTCCTAACTCCTTAACCCATTTTATGGCTTATTCAAGAAAAGAGCATTACGACGAGCATACTACTTCAAAATTGATGAAACATTACCATGGCGTGTTGGAGCAATTGGGAGAAGATCCGCAAAGAGAGGGCCTGTTAAAGACCCCTGAACGCGTAGCCAAAGCAATGCAATACCTCACGCAAGGCTATCAATTAGATCCGAAAACCATTATCCATTCTGCCAGGTTCAAAGAGGAGGTTAGCGAAATGATCATTGTGAAGGATATTGAACTGTATTCTATGTGCGAACACCATATGCTGCCATTCTTTGGTAAGGCGCATATTGCATACATACCCAATGGCTGGATCACGGGGTTAAGCAAACTGGCGAGAGTGGTTGATGTATACTCGCGCCGTTTACAGGTACAGGAAAGATTAACCACGCAGATACTTGAAGCCATTAAAGAATCGCTGAACCCTTTGGGTGTGGCGGTTGTGATAGAGGCTAAACATCTTTGCATGATGATGCGCGGTGTGCAAAAGCAGAATTCTGTAACAACTACTTCCGCGTTTGATGGGGAGTTTCTGAAAAATACAACAAGAAGCGAATTCCTGAAACTGATCAGCGCCAAGTTAGATTAGGCAGGCAGCTGATCCAATCATCTTTCAATAGTATTTAAAATCGAACGAATGAAACACGCGTATGTTTTTCCCGGGCAAGGCTCGCAGTTCTCCGGGATGGGAAAGCATTTATATGAAACGGATGCCCTGGCAAAAGATTTGTTTGAACAGGCCAATGGTATATTAGGTTTCCGGATCAGTGATGTGATGTTCGGAGGCACTGACGATGAACTCAGGCAGACCAATGTTACCCAGCCTGCGGTTTTTCTCCATTCAGTGATTGCCTATAAGACATTGCAGGATGCAAAACCGGATATGGTTGCAGGCCACTCATTAGGTGAGTTTTCTGCATTGGTAGCCAATGGTGTATTGGGCTTTGAAGATGCATTAAAACTGGTGAGTATCCGCGCAAAAGCCATGCAGAAAGCCTGTGAGCTGACCCCGTCAACCATGGCTGCTGTATTGGCGCTGGATGACGCTAAAGTAGAAGAAATTTGTGCTGCTGTACAGGCTGAAACCGGTGAAATAGTAGTGCCTGCCAATTACAATTGCCCCGGTCAGTTAGTGATCAGCGGTTCAGTAAAAGGCATTGAGATTGCCTGCGAACGAATGAAAGCCGCAGGTGCTAAAAGGGCGCTGGTATTACCGGTTGGAGGCGCATTTCACAGTCCCCTGATGGCCCCCGCCAAGACCGAACTGGCTGCTGCCATCGAAGCTACCGTATTTCATATGCCGGGCTGCCCTGTTTACCAAAACGTAGCAGCAACAGCCGTAACAGATGCATCAGCCATTAAAAAGAACCTGATAGACCAGTTAACGGGAGCTGTTCGCTGGACACAAAGTGTACAAGCCATGGTGGCTGGTGGCGCTGTGCGCTTTACAGAAGTAGGGCCCGGTAAGGTATTGCAGGGACTGGTGCAAAAAATTCATAAGGAAGCGCAGGTGGATGGTGTGAACTAAAGATCAAGTGTTCCGTTTATCCACTCACCATCAAGTACAGCATTGTATTTCTTGTAGAAATTAATGGCAGGTTCGTTCCATTCAAGGACCTGCCATGCCATTCTGCTGAAACCTTTGTCTTTCGCTTCCCGGATGATGCGGTCAAATAATAATTTGCCGGCACCATTGCCACGTAATTTTTCTGTTACGAGGAAATCTTCCAGGTATAAGCATTGCCCCTTCCAGGTACTGAAGCGGATATAGTATAATGCAAAGCCTTCCACCTTTCCGTCCATTTCGGCCACAAATGCCCACCATACAGGCTTTTCTCCAAAACCACTTTCCTCAAAATGTTCCAGTGTAACAGTTACTTCTTTAGGCGCTTTTTCATAAATGGCGAGTTCCTGTACTAATTCCAGCAACCGTTTGCAATCGGCCTTTTCAGCTCTTCTTATTTTTATTTCCATGCAAAAATTCGTTTTGTTGGTTGGTATTTTTTTCACAGCTCTGGTTTCAGAACTGCAGCGCCTGCTCAAGATCGGTCAGTATGTCGTCAATATTCTCTATTCCCACACTCATCCTGATCAGCCCGTCAGTGATGCCGTATTTGATGCGCTCTTCCCTGGCAATGCCATAGTGGCTCATGCTGGCAGGATGTGATACAAGCGTATCAACCGTGCCGAGGGAGATAGCGCGTACACACATTTGCAGGCGGTCAATGAATTTTTTGCCGGCTTCGATACCGCCTTTCAGTTCATAACTCATCAGCGCACCGGGGTGCTTCATTTGTTTTTGTGAAATATGATAATCCTGGTGTGAGGTCAGGCCTGTATAATTCACCTGTGCAATAGCGGGATGTTCTGAAAGGTATGCTGCTACCTTCATTGCATTGGCACAATGCCTGTCCATGCGAAGCTCCAGTGTTTTAATGCCTTGTGATAGCAGGAAAGCATCAAACGGATTACTGTTGCCGCCGAGCAGGACATGCCATTTCCATACGGAACTTTTCATTAGTTCTATATCCTTTCCAATGAGTACACCACCGATGGCAGTGCCATGTCCGTTGAGGAATTTGGTGGTGGAATGAAACACAAAATCAACGCCGTATTTGAAAGGTTGTTGCAGGTAAGGCGTTGCAAATGTGTTGTCAACCGTTACAATGAGGTTATTTTCTTTGGCTAACCTGGTTATCGCTTCAATGTCAACGCACTGGATAGTAGGATTGGCAGGCGTTTCAATATGTACCAGTTTAATGGACGGATCTTTTTTGATGGCATCGGCCACCAGGTTGAGATCGCGCATATCTATAATAGTAGTGCGGATGCCTGTGTGCGACAATACCTTGTGCATTAATTCGTGCGTGCCGCCATATAACGCAAAATGCGATAAAATGGTGTCGCCGGCTTTCAGGTTACTCATGAAAAGGGTGGTCATGGCAGCTTGTCCGCTGGCATGCAATAATGCTTTCAACTGTAACGGGTTGCCATTTGTATCATTCAGGCCAAATGCCTCCAGTGCAGCAATGGTTTCTTCAGCAGCTGTAAATGTGGGGTTCCCCCAACGGCTGTATATCTTCGTTTTATCACTCCCGGCAAACCGTTCCATGCCTTCCTGCGCGGTATCGAACGTAAATGTAGAGGTAGCATAAATAGGAGTAACATGCGCATGATCTGCATTTTCATGCCCTGCTGCATGCATAGCAACGGAACTGATACCTGTTAAGGGGAACTTGCTGTTCATTGTGTATAAATTGAAGATGAATTATTGCACTGTATCGTACGCCCATTTCACCAGGGTTGCACCCCAGGTAAAGCCACCCCCAAACGCAGCAAGTACAATATTGTCGCCTTTCTTCAATTGTTTCTCCCAATCCCACAAACACAGGGGCAAAGTAGCTGCGGTAGTGTTGCCATATTTCTGGATGTTGATCATTACTTTTTCTTTGGAAAGGCCCATACGGTTGGCAGTGGCGTCAATGATACGCAGGTTGGCCTGGTGTGGCACCAGCCAGGCGATATCATCGCCGGTAAGGTTGTTGCGTTCGAGCAGCTCGGCGCTAACGTCGGCCATGCCTTTTACAGCGAATTTAAATACGGCCTGTCCTTCCTGGTACGCAAAATGTTCTTTGGCCATGACGGTTTCAACAGTGGCAGGTTTTACAGAGCCGCCTGCCTTCATGTGCAGGTAATTGCGTCCGCTGCCATCACTTTTTAAAATGCTGTCCCGGATACCGTTCTCATCTGTTGCCGGCTCTAACAAAACAGCACCGGCACCATCCCCGAAAATAATACAGGTAGCGCGGTCGGTATAGTCAATAATGGCACTCATTTTATCTACGCCAACGACGATCACTTTTTTAAACCGGCCGCTTTCAATATACATGGCACCGGTTGTGAGGGCGTATAAAAAGCCACTGCAGGCAGCGCTCATATCATAGCCCCAGGCATTGGTAGCGCCGATCTTGTCGCAAATAATATTGGCAGTGGCCGGGAATACCATATCGGGCGTTACAGTGGCACAGATAACACAGTCAATATCCTTAGGATCGAGGTTCTTTTTTCGGAGTATTGATTCGATGGCAGGAACAGCCATATCACTGCTACCCTTGCCGGGCTCTTTCAGTATCCTTCTTTCTTCAATACCTGTACGTGTACGAATCCATTCGTCGTTAGTGTCTACCATCTTCTCCAGGTCAAAGTTGGTCAATTTGTCTTCAGGTACATAACCGCCCACTGCGGTAATCGCTGCTGTTGTCTTCATCATTCGGCTTGTAATCAAAAAATTAATAATCTAAAACGAATGCAAATATCCATAAATCATTTTATACCCCTCTTTTTAATCTAAATTGGGGACGGGCTGCATAAAAAAACATAATAAAAACGCAATTAAGCCCGAATCCCATATTTTTGATAAGAGTAATATATGATAGCATTTGTAAGAGGACATTTCACGGTTAAAACACCTGCCAGGATTGTGGTGGATGTGAATGGGGTGGGATATGATCTGCAGGTGAGCCTGAATACCTATGCCGCCATCAGTAATAAGGATAGTGGCCAGTTGTTTACATATTTACACATTACCGAAAATGCGCAAACTTTGTATGGCTTTGCAGAACTTGCTGAGAAAGAATTATTCCTGCAATTGATCAGTGTATCCGGGGTGGGCGCTGCTACGGCAAGGATGATGCTGTCGGGTATGAAGCCTGATGAAATTGCACGGGCTATCATACAGGGCAACACCAAACAACTGGAAGGGATCAAAGGAATAGGGAAAAAATCTGCAGAACGGCTGATCGTGGAGTTGCGCGATAAATTGGGCAAGCAGGCGCTTGAATCGTCTTTGAATGCCGGAATGGCACCTTCTGCAGATGCAGATGCTGTGAATGCATTGATGGCATTGGGTATAGGAAGACCCGTTGCTGAACAGGCTGTTAAAAAAACCATGTCGTCTGTGGCTGCAGGCGCTTCACTGGAAATCATCATTAAACAGGCGCTTAAAAACCTATAGTCTATCGCATACATTTCTACTTAACCAAGCAACTTGCTTTGAGGGTACGCCAATCTTTTTGTTTATGCATTGTTCTCACCTTGTTGACAGGATCGTATGCTTATGCCCAGCAGGCAGACTCGGTGCACTATCCTATCAGCGACAGGAGAGGGGATGCTTTATCAGATCGTAGCCGTAATCCATTTGATCTGCGCGATACTGCCCTTATTAAACAAAAGATTGAATACGACCCCAGGACAAAACAGTATTATATTATTGAAAAAATAGGCAGCACTTATTACCGCAAACCTACCTACTTAACATTCGATGAATTCTGGCGGCTGCAGGCCAAACAATCCGAGGCAACTTATTTTAAGCAAAGGGCGGATGCCTTAACGCTGCTCAATAAAAAAGCACCACGCCCGAAGATGCAGGTGTACAATAACCTCTTCGATCGCATTTTCGGCATTAATAATTTAGTGGGGGGAACAGATAATAAGCTAAAGGTAGATATCCGGCCAAGTGGCGAAGTGAATATTATGGCCGGTTACCAGGGGCAAAAAATCGAAAACCCAACCCTTCCCGAAAGGGCCAGGAAGAACGGCGGATTTGATTTTGACATGAATGCCAACCTCAATGTCAATGCCAATATAGGCGACAAGCTGAAGTTTCCCATCAATTACAATACACTATCCAATCTCAACTTTGAGAACATGTTGAAACTGGATTATAAGGGCATGGATGATGAACTGATCAAAAGTATTGAAGCGGGTAATATTTCATTTCAATCCAAAGGAACACTTATTCCCAGCGTACAGAATTTATTCGGTATTAAAACACAACTACAGTTTGGAAAACTATTCGTAACGGCTGCATTGGCTAACCAGCGATCATCACGTCAGTCACTCTCCTTACAGGGAGGCACTGCCACGCAGTCTTTTCAAAAACGATTAGATGAATATGAAGAAAACCGTCACTTTCTATTAGGGCAATACTTCCGCAATAACTATAATAAGACCATGAAGAACCTGCCTGTTGTAAACACACAGGTACAGATACAAAGAATGGAAGTTTGGGTTACCAACAGGACCGGCGCCACTACTGACGCGCGTGATATTGTGGGTATGATGGACCTGGCAGAACCGCAACCTTATAACCCGTCTGTTGTTTCACTTACAGGTAACGCGTTGCCGTTTAACGGCGCCAACAACCTGTATGCTTCACTTGTCAACAATCCCAGCACCCGCAACCCGGCATTGATCAACGGGTTGCTGATGTCAAAAGGGTTAAGGGCAGTAGAAGATTACGAAAAAACGTTTGCGCGCAAACTCAATCCTTCAGAATACTTTTATAATCCCCAGGTAGGGTTTCTTTCGCTCAATGTGCAATTGCAATCCGATGAAGTACTCGCCGTAGCATACCAGTACACCTACAATGGCAAAGTATACCAGGTGGGTGAATTTTCGCAGGATGTGGCGCTCGACTCTGCAAGAGGAGTACAGAAAGTCCTGTTCCTGAAATTATTAAAAGCCACTTCCCAGCGTACGCAATTACCCATCTGGGGCTGGATGATGAAGAACGTATATTCACTTGATCTATTCGGTGGCATACAACGGGATGATTTCAAATTGAATGTATTGTATGAAGAACCAAGCGGAGGATTGAAAAGATACCTGCCCGAAACTTCCAAAGCTGTTGATGGTCAGCCTTTGCTGCGCATCCTGAACCTCGACCGCCTCAATAGCCGCAACGATCCGCAGCCAGACGGCGTATTTGATTATGTAGAAGGCTTTACTGTTTTATCTCAGTCGGGCCGCATCGTATTCCCTGTACTTGAGCCCTTTGGCCATGACCTGGATACGCTTGCTTTTGCCGGACTCCCCGCTGCCACCAAACGCAAATATGTTTACTACCAGTTGTACGATTCGATCAAAGCCATCGCACATACTTATGCCAACCTCAACCGTTTTGTGATGCAGGGGCAGGTGAAGGGCAGCGGCGGCGGTTCGGAGATCATGCTGAATGCATTTAATGTACCGAGAGGATCGGTTTCGGTAACGGCAGGCGGACAAATATTGCGCGAAGGAGCTGATTATGTGGTTGATTACAACCTTGGTTCCGTAAAAATACTGAACCCGGCCATTATCAGCTCAAGCATACCGGTAAAAGTCTCTTTTGAAAATAATGCCAATTTTGGCATGCAGCAACGAGGATTCTCTGCCTTGCGGTTAGATTATCTTGCCAGTAAAAAACTAACATTGGGCGCTATCGTAGAACGGTTGGGAGAACGTCCCTTCTTCACCAAAATGAGTTATGGTGAAGATCCTATTCGAAACACCATGTATGGTGTTGATTTCAGTTATAATTCAGAGTTGCCTGGATTGACCCGGCTGTTGAATAAACTGCCTTTCTACTCCACCAAAGCCAGGTCTGCCATAGCCGCATATGGCGAAGCCGCAGTATTGAAACCGGGTCATCCGCCCCAGATAGGTAAGGGAGACCAGGGGTTGATTTTTATTGATGATTTTGAAGGAACCAGGACCAATATTGACCTGCGTTTTCCATTCGTGGCGTGGGCGCTCGCATCTACCCCTGTAGGTAATCCTAAATTTCCTGAAGCTGTATTAACAGATTCTATCGATTATAATTTTAACAGGGCCAAGCTGGCATGGTATAATATTGAACCCAATTTACAGGACAAGAACAGTCCCAATAACCCATTACGCAGAAACCTTGCAGAACTGAGCGACCCGCGTGTAAGGCAGGTGTTCACCAATGAACTTTTTCCGCAGCGCACAACCAATATCACCGATGTGCAGGCCGCTACTTTTGACCTTGCTTATTATCCAACAGAAAAAGGGCCGTATAATTTTGAGAGCCGCAGGTCTGAGATTGATGCCAATGGCAGGCTCACCAAACCATCCAGTCGCTGGGGCGGTATCATGCGTGCGATTGACCAGACAGATTTTGAAACGGGCAATATAGAATTTATAGAAGCCTGGGTGCAGGATCCTTTTATCAAAAACCCGGCCAGCAAGGGAGGAAAACTATACTTCAACTTTGGAAATGTAAGTGAGGACATTCTGAAAGACGGCAAACGTTTTTATGAAAATGGGATGAATACACCCAATATCCCTGCTGCGGTGGATAGTAGTAATACCTGGGGTAAAACACCGGTGAATCCTATCCAGATCACACAGTCGTTCAGCAATAATCCCGACGACCGCCCTTACCAGGATGTAGGTTTTGACGGATTGGATGATGCTGCTGAAAGAAGAAAGAAAGGATATGTGCTGCAACGCCTGGCTGATAATTTCGGTACCGGCTCCCCTGTGTATCAAAAAACATTTCAGGATCCTTCCAACGATAATTACAAATGGTACAGGGATGCTTCGTTTGACCAGGCAAACACAGGGATATTGGGCCGGTATAAAAATTACAACAACCCGCAAGGCAATTCGCCGGTATCAACCAGCAGCGGACAGTTTACTTCAGCGGCAACCTTATACCCGGATAATGAGGACCTCAACCGGGATAATACACTCAATGAAGATGAGTCGTATTATGAGTATGAAGTACAACTGAAACCGGGAATGGATGTGGGCATCACACCTTATATTACCGACAAAAGAAAGGTAACAGTAAATGCAGCGGATGGTACCACGCATGTAGAAGACTGGTTTCTTTTCAGGATACCCATCAGGAGTTATTCCAGGAAAGTGGGCAATATTCCGGATTTTAAATCGATACGGTTTGCAAGAATGTACCTGAGCGATTTTGATGATTCGGTAGTACTTCGTTTCGCCAAGCTAGACCTGGTACGGAACCAATGGCGGCAGTTTGGTTTTAATATAGATACTACCGGGTCATATACGCCGGTCAATAATAATTCGGGCACTACGTTCAATACACTTGCTGTTAACCTGGAAGAAAACAGTAGCAGGCAACCCGTTAATTATATCATGCCACCCGGCGTGGAGCGCGTGCAGCTATTAAGTAACAATGGAGTGAACCTGCAACAGAACGAACAATCCATGAGTCTGCGTGTTGGTAACCTTTTGAGCGGAGACGCAAGAGGGGTATTCAAGACATTGAACCTGGACATTCGCCAGTATGGCAAATTGTCGATGTACCTGCATGCCGAATCGGTAACAGGGCAACGGGTGGTAAAAGATGGAGAGCTGAATGCGGTAGTTAGAATAGGGCAGGACTTTCTGAACAATTATTATGAGATCAAGATACCATTGAAAATTACCCTGCCGGGTAATTACCCGAGAGGACAGGAAGAAAAAGTATGGCCCACTGCCAATGATCTTGATTTCAGCCTGCGCGAATTAATCGACCTGAAGTTGCGCAGGAATAACAGTGGCGCTTCTCCTGCCAATATATACAGGGAAGTGCTGGGTAATAAAACATTCTCAGTAATGGGTAATCCCAATCTCGGCGAGGTAAGGGGAATATTGGTAGGGGTGGAGAACCCTTATCGGATAGACGGACCAGTACTTAGCACAGAGGTATGGGTGAATGAACTCCGTTTGTCGGAATTGGATGAGCATGGCGGATGGGCTGCCTTAGGAAGGGTAGACCTGTTGCTGGCAGACCTCGGAACAGTATCTGTATCGGCCAATACACACACGCAAGGCTTTGGTTCGATTGAACAAAGGGTGAATGAACGGGCGCGCGATAACCTGGTGCAGTTTGATGTTGCAGCCAATATTGATGCAGGTAAACTGGTACCCAAACAGGCAAAATTATCAGTGCCGGTATACGCCAGTATCAACCGGACGATACTGACACCGCAATATGATCCGTATGATAAAGATGTGTTGTACAAAGACAAACTCAATGCGGCAGCTTCAAAAGAAAAACGAGACTCTATCCGCAATGCTGCGGTTGATCAAACGACCATCAAGACACTCAATTTTACCAATGTGCGGGTACTGCCAGGCACCAAACCGGGTTTACTCAAACTAAGTAATTTTGATTTCAGTTATTCTTATACACAGATTGAACAGAGCAGCCCCGTTATTCGGCAAAATACCATCACAAGACACCGCGGGGGACTGGGCTATACCTATAACAGGAGTAGCCGCTATATAGAACCGTTTAAGAAAGCAATACGCAGCAATACACCCTGGCTTTCCTGGATCAAGGACTTCAATTTCAATCCAATGCCTTCTTTCCTGAGCTTCAGGGCTGATGTCAACCGGCAGTTTGGTCAGTTTATTCCACGCATTGTGAATACGATAGACAGCAAGGTGGATCGTGTAGACACCACCTATGATAAGTATTTTACGTTCGACAGGTTTTATAATATGCGTTGGGACATGAGCCGGTCGCTCAATTTCGACTTCTCAGCTACCAACAATGCAAGGGTGGATGAGCCCTATGGTAAACTTGATACCAAGGTAAAGAAAGACAGTGTGCGTGATAATTTCTTTAAAGGAGGAAGGAATACCATGTACCAGCAACGGGCAGTGTTCAGCTATAATTTTCCGTTGAATAAAATACCGTTCACGGACTGGATGACAGCGCGATACAGTTATGGTACTTCCTATAACTGGTTAGGCGCGAGCCTTCTTGCACCAAACCTGGGTAACACGATTGAAAATTCGCAGGAGAATAACCTGAATGCCCAATTCAATTTTGCAAGCCTCTATGCAAAATCAAAGTGGATGCGGGCCCTGGATAACATTCCTGCACCCAGGTCAAAAGCCGATACATTAAAAGGAAAAAACAATGCGAAAGGATCCGGTGCGTTGGGTTCCCTGCTGCCTACCAGGGAAGAAGTAATAAAGGGACTTGCCGGAAAGCCGAGAATGGAAGCATTACGTAAATGGAGGGAACGGAAACGTGACGAAAGAATTGCGCAGCGATTGTTGAGGGCCAATCAGCTTCCCGAGCTCGGCGGACTGGAAAGGGCAGGTGGTAAACTGCTGACCATGTTAAAAAATGTGTCGCTCAACTATGCTGAAAATTACCGCAGCCGTTTGCCCGGGTATATGGATAAGACACAGTATATAGGCCAGAACTGGAATACGATGGCGCCCGGACTGGATTATGTATTTGGAAAACAGCCAGATAGCAACTGGCTGAACAATAAAGCTGCTTTAGGGCTGATCAGCAGGGACTCTAATTTTAATTTCCTGTTCAGACAAAATTTTGAACAGCGGATTAATATTACAGCACAGCTGGAACCTGTACGGGACCTGATCATTGACCTGAACATCGACAAAACATTTACAAAAGAATATTCCGAACTGTTTAAAGACACCATTGGAAATGGTACCATGCGTCACCTCAACCCCCTGGCCAGCGGAGGATTCAGTGTATCCTACATCGCATTCAATACTTTATTTGAAAAACAAAGCCCTAACGAGGTGTCGAATCTTTTTAAGACATTTGAAAGCAACAGGATCATTGTATCTCGAAGAGTGGCTGAAACCAATCCTTACTGGCAGTCCTTGGCTGCATCGCAGAAATTTACATCCGATGGTTTTGCCAGGGGATACGGCCGGTATGCACAGGATGTATTGGTACCTGCATTCATAGCAGCATATACCGGCAAGGATCCGAATAGCGTGTCACTAATCAAACAATCCAATTCAAATATATCTGCCAATCCGTTCAGCGGTATCATACCCAGGCCGAACTGGAAATTGTCGTACACCGGGTTGAGCAAACTGCCGTCATTGGCGGCTGCTTTCAGCGCTATTACGCTTACCCACGGATATAATGGTTCATTAAGTATGAATAGTTTCAGCAGTGCACTATTGTACAGAGACCCATTCCATTACAGTGCACCGGGATTTATTGACACGGTAAGCGGTAACTACATTCCTTATTTCCTGGTGCCCAATATTACCATGCAGGAAAAATTTGAACCACTGATCGGCATTGATGTCACGACAACCAAACAGCTGAACCTGAAATTTGAATACCGTAAGAGCAGGCTTTTGAGCCTGAGCCTGATTGATTACCAGCTAATGGAGAGCAGGAGTACCGAATGGATATTCGGGTTCAACTGGCGTAAAAGAGGTGTTAACCTGCCTTTTAGATTACCAGGAAGTAACAGCAAAAAACTGCAGAATGACCTTAACCTGAAATTGGACCTTTCGATGCGGGATGTATCAACCAGTAACAGCCGGCTTGACCAGAGCAATGCTTATGGAACAGGCGGACAGAAAGAGATACTTATTTCTCCTGCTGTTGACTATGTATTGAATAATAGGATCAATATAAAATTCTTCTTCGATCAGCGGAAGGTGATCCCCTACATCTCAACATCTGCACCGAGTACAAATACGAGAGCAGGAGTCAGTGTACGGATATCATTGCAGTAATCATCCTACCTGCTCCTGAATGCCCACTTCCACATTTCTTTCCAGGTAACTTTTTTACCGTACATTAATATGCCTGTACGGTAAATCTTCCCGGCAAGCCAGGTAGTGGCAATGAAACCGAGGATCAACAGCGCCATGCTTACAACAAGCTGAATACCGGTAACTCCGTCTGGCACGCCGTGTGCGATACGGGCCATCATCACAATGGGGGAGGTGAAAGGAAATAAACTGCCGAAAACAGCAAGGCTGCTGTTAGGATCGTTAACAGCTTTGGTCATGATCACCAGCGCAAATATGATAGGCATCATAATAGGCAACAGGAGGCTTTGGGCATCCTGGGGGTCTTCATTAACAGCACTGCCTACTGCAGCAAACAATGAGGCATACAGGAAATAACCGCCCATAAAGTAAAAAATGAAACAGCCGATGATCAGCGGAAAATTAATATCACTCAGGCTGCTCATCACATCATTCATGGCACCGCTCTCTTTCATGACCTGTGCTGCGCCCATTGCACCCGGTTGTACAGGTTGTGATTGCATTTGCTCGGCCAGCCCGGGGAATATCATTGGTAATACCAATTGCAGGCCGAATACCAATACGATCCAGATAATAAACTGGATAAGCCCAACGGAACCGATACCCAATATCTTTCCCATCATTAACTGAAAAGGTTTGACACTGCTTACAATTACTTCTGCAATGCGGCTTACTTTTTCCTCCATCACCCCGCGCATGACCATAGTGCCATATAAGAACAGGATAATATAAATAAGGAAGCCTGCGATCATTCCTACAGCATAACTGACGCCCACTTTACTATCGTTCTCTGTTTTACCCGATGTGCCCGAAAATTTAATGTATTCCTTCTCGTTCCTGATACTGTCTAATTGCGCTTTTGAAATATTCATTGCCATCAGCCGTTTTTCTTCGAGTGATTTGCTGATACGGGTCTGTATTTTGTCGCGGGTAAGCAAACCTACCGCCTTGCCCGACCTGAACTGCAGTGAATCAGTATTTGAGCCCACGTTAAAACCTGCCGGCACATAGAGATAGGCATCGTATTCCTTCTTTTCCAGTTTTTCTCTTAGTGTGGCGGTGTCTGCATGTACAAATTCAAATATGATCTCATTACTTTTTTTGTCATCGATCCTGCCATTGAATACATTGCTGCTATCAGCTACTGCTACCCTAAAATTATCTGTGGATCTAACTGAGAAATAGATCATGGCGGCATAAAAGCCGAAAATGATCAAAGGCAGCCCAATGGTGGTCAGGAGAAAGGTTTTTTTCTGAACCCTTGTGAGAAATTCCCTTTGCGCAACTAAGAATACTTTATTCATGCGTTGTTTTTTGGATCATTGAGGTGATTGCTACTATCTGTCATCTATCTGTCAGACGATCGCTTCACTAAATGCACGTGTGACAGCTTTGCTGCCTTCCACGAGGCTGATAAATATTTCGTTTAAGGAAGGCAGGAGCTCATTAAATGCCTCTATGGTTAGTTGTTGTTGCAGGAAATGCTGCAATACATCATTGCTTTTATACCCTTCTTTGATTTTAACAGTGAGCGCATTGGCTTTCTGGTCCACCACTTCAAATGCCGGGCTTGAAGTGTTTGCAGGAAGCTCCTGTAGTTTGATGCTGAACTTGTTTTCCTTGAATTGCTGTTTTATCTCATTTACTGTGCCATCCAGTATTTTTTTGCCGAGGTTCATCAGAACAATATGGTCGCATATTTCCTCTACCTGCTCCATCCTGTGGGTGCTGAAGATAACGGTACTGCCACGCTGGGCCAGTCCATATATTTCATCTTTGATCAGGTTGGCATTGACCGGGTCAAGGCCACTGAAAGGCTCATCCAGTATAATGAGCTTGGGTTCATGCAATACGGTTGTAACAAATTGCAATTTCTGGCTCATACCCTTGCTCAGGTCCTCCACTTTTTTATTCCACCAGCTTTCCATTTCCATTTTTTTGAACCAGGACTTTATTTTCTGCATGGCATCACTGCGGCTTAGTCCCTTTAGCTGTGCCAGGTAAAGCACCTGGTCGCCAATTTTCATCTTCTTATACAACCCTCTTTCCTCAGGCATGTAACCGATCTTCACGATATCGTCTGCAGGATTGAATGTTTTACCATCAAACCGGATATGGCCGCTATCAGGATAAAAGATACCGGTGATCATACGAAGTAAGGTGGTCTTGCCTGCGCCATTGGGGCCTAACAGGCCAAAAATGCTGCCTTTTTCAATGGAGAAGCTGACATCGTCCACTGCTTTCTGGGTCGCATAGTGCTTTCTCAGGTCTTGCAATTCGAGGATCTTATTCATACGTGGTTGGAGTTGTAGTCAAATCTACTGATTAGTAGGGCTTTTTATTTAATTATTACATAGTAAACAGGAATTATGCAAAATGCAAACAGTGGATGCTGTATGAAGTGCTCTTGACCGGGTATTTTCCCCGTAAAAATGGGTATTTTTCACGTAGGCAGGGCTTCAGCAGTATAGTATGTTTGCTTCACAAAGGGAGGCAGCAGCTAACTGTGAAACAGTCGTTTCTGCAATAAGAGATAGCGGTTATTTCCGGGGGGAAAATGACACGCTATCTCTGACTCTCTTAAGAATATTATTTCAATCCTATGCATTAAGACAGTTTTTCTTAGCGTTGATTAACATTTGGGCGGGAGAGGTATCTACCTCTCCTTGTTATTTCCAGGGTTTTGAAAGAATCTTTTCTGCTACTTTTTCTCCGTCTATGGCAGCGCTTACAATGCCTCCGGCGTAGCCGGCGCCCTCACCACAGGGGTATAAGTTTTTAATCTGCGGGTGCTCAAATGTTTGTATATCCCTTGGGATGCGAACAGGAGAAGATGTCCGGCTTTCCGTAGCCACTACAATTGCTTCATTGGTATAATAGCCCTTCATTCTTTTACCAAATGCTTTCAACCCTTCCTGTAAACTTTTTTGGATGAAGGGAGGCAATACGGCGTTCATATCAACAGCATTGATACCGGGCAGGTAACTGCAGTCAGGCAGTCTGGCAGATACTTTATTGCTGCAAAAATCAACCATACGCTGTGCAGGTGCTGTAAATTTCCCGCCACCAGCTTCAAAAGCTTTTTTTTCTATTGCTTCCTGGAATTGCATCAGCAAAAGCGGATCATTGTTGTCCTTATTGAAATATGTTGCCGCATCCGCAACTTCAACTTGTACCACCATACCGCTGTTAGCATATGGATTGTTTCGTTTGCTGGGGCTCCAGCCATTTACGACCAGTTCTGCATGATTGGTACTTGCCGGGGCGATAATGCCACCGGGACACATGCAAAAGCTAAAGACACCTCTGCCATTTACCTGTTCAACCACGCCATAGGATGCAGGTGGTAAGAAAGGATCACGGACAGGACAGTGGTATTGTATGGAATCGATCAATTCCTGGGGATGTTCAATACGCACGCCCAGGGCGAATGGCTTTGCTTCGACCAGTATGTTTTTACGATGCAGGAGTGCAAAAATATCCCGGGCAGAATGACCGGTTGCTAATATAACGCTGTCGGCCAGCAACTGATCGCCATCGGCAGTGGTAACACCTTTGAGTTCATTGTGGTGAATGATAAAATCTATTACCTTTTTCTCGAACAGGAAGATACCGCCGGCATCGGTCACCAGTTGTCTGATGGAGGTAATGATTTGCGGCAGTTTGTTGGTGCCGATATGCGGATGCGCTTCATATAATACAGATTCTTCTGCACCGAACTGGGCAAAGAGATGAAGGATTCGATTAATGTTGCCACGCTTACTGCTTCTGGTATATAACTTGCCGTCACTGTATGTGCCGGCCCCGCCTTCACCAAAGCAGTAGTTGCTTTCGGGATTCACAATTCCTTCTTTGTTCAGGAGGGCCAGGTCTCTTCTCCGCGCCCGTACATCTTTTCCCCTCTCTACAATGATTGGCTGAACGCCCTCCTCCAGTAATTTAAGGGCAGCGAAAAGTCCCGCAGGACCTGCTCCTACAATAATCACTTTCCGGGAAGCATTACTGACGTCTTTAAACTGAACCGTTTCAATTTTCCTTTTGTAAAAGGGTTCATCGATAAAAGCCCTGACGCTCAGGTTAATCCAGACCTGTTTGCTGCTTCTTGCATCAATGGAATGCTTTAGGAGATGGAACCCGGTGATAGCCGCCGGAGGTCTGCCCGCCACCTGTGAAATATAATGATGCACAACAGTGTGATCAGCAGCCTCAGAAGGGGTGATTTTTAAAGTGATATCTTTTTGCATACTGTTAGGTGATTATCCTAAAAAGCATTTCCCGGGTTACATAGAAAATCAGAAAGGAAGGTCGTCCACGATCTCCGCTGGCGGCGGCATATCATTATAATTAATATCACTGCCTGCATCCTGACCTATTTTCAAGGTTTCCATTCTCCAGGCATCGAGGTTGGTAATATAGTTTTCCCTGCCATCCTTTACCCATTTGGTACCCTTGATGTTGAACTGTACTTTGACCTCGTCGCCCAGGTTGAACCTGTCGGGCATGGCAGTTTTATCCTGCACGCATTGGAACTTAACATAATTGGTAATCATTCTGCCACCAATATCTTCTGATTTTTCGATTACAAATTCACGGGTTTTGAATGTTTCCGTACGTTGTACAATATCGAATTTAGCTACCAGTTTACCTGCAATTTCGTAAGACATGAGTCATGATTTGAAGAACCCCAAAAGTAGCATTAAAATATGCTGCAGTTTCAAAAAAAATATCAACCTTTCTGTCATTAATTATTGTACCTTACTCTTTGCGGTTTTTAGCAGCCGGGTAAGCCGGACATAAACGGACATAAATAATCTTCTTAAAATGAGCGGGTATGTTGGGGCAGGATCAAGCGGGCAGATTAAAAATATCGGAAAGTGCCATACTGTGGTTCAAATGGAAAAAACAAGGGAATAAAAAATTTTTTTTTCAACATAAAGTCTACATATTCGCAGACCCGTATCTATTTTTTTCAACATTTCCACATGTGAAGAAAATATGATAACTTGATGGCAGAAGGTAACAATAGAATAATACAACCCATTATATAAAATTCGTTCATTTTTTGTATGGCTAAAAATGCTGAATCAGTTTGGAGCAATTGTTTGAAGATTATCAAAGACATTGTAGAATGGCAACATTTTAAAACATGGTTTGAACCAATTAATCCGGTAGAACTGAAGGGCAATATTTTAATGATACAAGTGCCCAGCCAGTTCTTCTACGAATACCTTGAAGAACATTATGTGAACCTGCTGGCTAAAACATTAAAAAGGGAATTAGGCAAAGAAGCAAGACTTGAATACCGCATCATGGTTGACAGCGGCAACACCAATGGACGTAATGGTTCTATGGATGTCCCGGCCAGTAATATGAAAACCTATAATAACAATGAGATGAGCTTCCCGCTGGTGATAGACAACCCTGTGAAGAATCCCTTTGTTATTCCTGGTTTAAAGAAAATGCAGATAGACCCGCAACTGAACCACATGTATACTTTCGATTCTTTTATCGAGGGTGATTGCAACCGGGTGGCACGCAGGGCGGGTAAAACGGTAGCCGAAAAACCTGGCGCCAATTCTTTTAATCCTTTGGTTATCTATGGCGGCGTGGGATTGGGGAAAACGCACCTTGCACAGTCCATCGGGAACGATGTAAAAAGAATGCATCCGGGTAAAGTGGTGCTCTATGTAAGCAGTGAAAAATTCATTAACCAGTTCCAGGACCATAGCCGTAATAATGCCATTAATGATTTTATTCATTTCTATCAGTTAATAGATGTTTTGATCATTGATGATGTGCAGTTTTTCAACCGGGCTGAAAAAAGCCAGGATGCATTTTTTGCCATCTTTAACCACCTGCACCAGAGCGGTAAGCAACTCGTATTGACATCAGATAAGCCGCCTAAGGATCTGGATGGTTTGCAGGAAAGATTACTGAGCAGGTTCCGTTGGGGATTGAGCGCCGACCTGCAGGTGCCTGACTATGAAACACGGATTGAAATACTGGAAAATAAGATGAAGAATGATGGGTTGGACATGCCCAAGGAAGTGGTGAAATATGTAGCATATAATATCAACACAAATGTACGCGAACTGGAAGGTGCACTGATCTCATTACTGGCACAGTCATCCCTCAATAAAAAAGATATTGATGTGGAACTGGCCAAGAAAGTACTGCGCAATTTTGTTAAAACCAGCAGTAAAGAAATCACTATCGACGCCATTCAGAAAATGGTATGCGAATACTTTGACGTGCCTTACGATAAATTATTACAAAAGACCCGCAAACGGGAAATTGTTCAGGCACGCCAGATCACTATGTACCTGGCAAAAGCTTTTACTAAAAACTCACTCAAAACCATCGGTGAACATTTTGGGGGCCGCGATCACACCACTGTGATCCATTCCTGCCAGACCGTAAAGGACCTGATGGATACAGACTCCATCTTCCGTGAGAATGTGATGGAACTTACACAGAAAGTACAATTAGCAGCAATGTAAGAAGGGAATTTGGATATTAAATCCGCTCTCCCTATTTTTGCAGCCCTCTCTGAAAAGAAAGGGTGGCTCTATCAGCCCGGTGAGGTGGATGAGTGGCTGAAATCAGTAGTTTGCTAAACTGCCGTACGGGTTAAACTGTACCGCGGGTTCGAATCCCGCCCTCACCGCCAGCGTATGCCTCAAAACCCAGCAAATCATAAATTATGCTGGGTTTAATTTTTTATGCGCATCAAGCTATTCCTTCAAAATCAATATTGGAACACCTGATCCCCCCACCGGTGGTTGTTGACTGGCGAAAATGAGTATCTTCATGATGTGCCATCAACCTCGCATATATTGCTGTTTCCAACCCTTTTTATAAAAATGACTTACTAAAATAAGTGGCTATGAAAAAAGTATTATTTTTTCTCTCCTTCCTTGTTCAGCTGGATCTGGAGGCTCAAATGGATAAAGCTCCTGCCTATCCGCTGATTACACACGACCCCTACCTCAGTATCTGGTCTTTTTCAGACACACTGAGCAGTACAGCTACCCGTCACTGGACAGGTGCAGAACAACCATTGCTGGGCCTGATCAAAGTAGACGGGAAAATGTATCGCTTTATGGGTAACAAAAGCCATACGTATCAAACCGTATTACCTACTTCAGAGGAAGCAGCTTATGAAACAAAATATACTGAGTCAGCTCCTGCGGCAACATGGATGAATGTATCTTTTGATGATGGAGTTTGGAAAACAGGTAAAGCTCCTTTTGGCGATAACAGATCCGGTGTACACACCCCCTGGCACAGTAAAGATTTATGGGTAAGGAGAAACTTTACGCTTTCTAAGATTGATCTGAATCAATTATACCTGAAGCTGTATCATGATGATAATATTGAGGTATACCTGAACGGCGAAAAAGTGTATGAAACCAAAGGATGGACGAGCAAGTTTATCTATATACCGGTCAATAAAAATAAAGTGAAGAGAGGTTCCAATGTGCTCGCCATCCATATCGCTAATACAGCCGGTGGACAATTCTTAGATGCCGGCCTGGCGCAGGAGCCACCGGTGCAGACGGAAAAAAATATTTTATTGGCAAAACAAAATGCAGTGTCCGTTACGGCCACACAGACCCAATATCATTTCACAGCAGGCGGTGTTGACTTAAACCTGACATTTACATCCCCGCTTTTGCTGAAGAACCTGGATCTGCTTTCCCGACCGGTGTCTTACCTGAGCTACAAGGTACAGGCCAGAGATGGAAAAACGCACGAGGTGGAAGTTTATTTTGGCGCCTCCTCCAATATAGCCGTTAATGTGCCTTCCCAGGAAGTTGCAGCACAACAATACAATTATAATGCACTGTCTATTTTAAAAGCAGGAACGCAGGAGCAGCCGGTTCTGCAAAAGAAAGGCGATGACCTGCGCATTGACTGGGGTTATGTATATGTAGCGGTACCAAAAGCTTCTGGCGCTGCTCAATATATTACTGCTTCGGAAACAGCAGTATCCTCTTTTGAAAAGAAACATTTTCAGAGCACTGCGTGGACGGGTAAAAACCTGGTGCTGAACACGGTTTTATCATTTGGAAGAGTGGGTAATACTGCTAAGGAGCAAACAGTACTGGTTGGTTATGATGACCTGTATGCGATCCAGTATTTTCAGCAAAACCTGAAAGCCTGGTGGAAAAATACAACGGATGCAACTATTGAAACACAACTTTCCCGGGCTTTTGAAGATTATGAAAAGGTAATGTCAGAATGTGCATCCTTCAATAAACAATTGCATAACGATGCAGCGGCAGCCGGGGGAGAAACCTATGCGCAACTTTGTGAACTCGCTTACCGCCAAAGCATTGCTGCACATAAATTAGTGAAAAGCCCGGCGGGTGATATCCTGTTTTTGTCAAAAGAAAATTTCAGCAATGGTTGTATCAATACAGTAGATGTGACCTATCCTTCGGCGCCTTTGTTCTTAGTGTATAACCCGGAACTTTTGAAAGGGATGCTGAACGGTATTTTCTATTTCAGTGAAAGCGGAAAATATACGCAACCCTTCGCGGCGCATGACCTGGGAACCTATCCGCTTGCCAACGGCCAGGTATATGGCGAAGGCATGCCGGTAGAAGAAAGTGGGAACATGCTGATCCTCACGGAAGCTATTGCCAGGGTGGAAGGAAATGCCGAATATGCCCGGAAGCACTGGCAAACCTTGTCCACCTGGGCGGCCTATTTATTAAAAGAAGGCTTTGATCCGGCCAACCAGTTGTGTACAGATGATTTCGCAGGCCACCTCGCACGTAATGCCAATCTATCTATCAAAGCCATCATGGGAATAGCCAGTTATGCCAGCCTGGCCCGCCAATTAGGATACACAGCAGAGGCAAAAAAATACTGGGACAGCGCAGAAGCCATGGTACCCAGGTGGATGCAGTTGGCCGATGCAGGAGATCATTTTGCATTAACCTTCAACAATAGACACACCTGGAGCCAGAAATACAATATGGTATGGGATAAAATATTCGGCTTCCATCTATTCCCGAAAGAAGTGTATGAGAAGGAAGTAAAATACTACCTCACCCAACAGAAAAGTTATGGTCTGCCATTAGATAGCAGGAAAAGCTATACAAAATCAGACTGGGTGATGTGGACGGCTACCCTGGCAAGCAACCCGGAAGATTTTAAAACCCTGGTGCAACCTATTTACAAGTTTGCAACAGAAACACCTGTACGGGTTCCTTTGAGCGATTGGCATGAAACAACCAATGGAAAGATGGTAGGCTTTCAGGCAAGGAGTGTGGTTGGCGGATACTTTATTAAATTGCTGGAGCAGCAACAAAATAAGTAGGAAGAATTGTTTCAGCTTCTTCGATCTGCCTGTTCTCAAGTGAGATGTTATAGCCGGCAAAACCTGCTTTTAAAAATTCTTTTCTGAATTTGGAAGGCGGCATGCCCCTGATCCTGAAGAACTGCCGGTTAAAATGAGCCAGTGTATTGAACCCGCTTTCATAAGAAATGTTGATGATACTGTCTTTGGTATCAATAAGCAGTTTGCTGGCAAAACCGATCCTGATCTCATTTAAAAAGTCGATATATTTCTTTTTGGTACTTTTTTTGAAATAATTACAGAATGCCGGGATGCTCAGTCCGGCAACACCGGCTACTTCTGCAAGCGAAATAGGCCTGTTGAAATTAGTCATGGTAAATTGAAAGACATGGTCGATCCGCTCCCTGTTCTTTTTATTCAGATCCTTTACTTCCTGGGTAGATAAGGCCGTAAACTCCTTTCTTTCTGCCAGTATATGAAGACACTCACACAACAGCATGATTCTTTTAAACCCTGTTTCTTTTTCCAAAGATTGGATCAATGGTTTGAGTATTGCTTTACTGGTGCCATGCACCTTTAAACCTTGTAAAGAGGCATTGATCAGGCGGAGAATGGATTTGCTTTCAGGTAAGTTTAATAATTCATTGCCCCAGAAATCCTCACGGAATTGCACCACAACAGCACTTGTAAACATGTCGCCACTCTTTTGAAATGTGTGGGGAAGATTCGAACCCAAAAAGAAAATATCATCTACTTCAAACCGACCTATATGATTTCCAATAAAACTCAATCCCGCCCCTTCGGTAAACAGGATCAATTCCAGTTCAGTATGCTGGTGCCAGGGAACTTCGAAGTTGGGAGTACTGTGTGTTCTTGCCACAAACGAATGGTTTCCGGAAAGCGGTAGTTTTTCGATGAGTACTTTCATATAGCCAATTTAAATAAAAAGGAATCTGAACTCCTGCCAAATCTATTAAAATAGTTTATACGCTGGCTTTGAAATCGGTGAGCAACAAAAACAACGCAACGGTTCTTGGCAGGCATGTATGGAAAATAAAGGCGCGATACCCGTTGCTCATCACAGCGGCTACTGCTGAATATGCCTGTACCATACCGCAAAAAATGAATTTACAAAACGACTACCTGCACCAATGCAGATGATTGTATTTGAATAATACGCAAAAGGATATATACTTTTCTGACTATAAGTGCTGGTTAACGGATGTTTTTTTGCAATAATTTTTGTCAATAGAATCTAAAACAATACTTTTGCGTCCCTGATTTGAGAATAGTTCTCAGGTCTGGCCCGGGAAGTAGCGCAGGCCGGTAGCGCACCTGGTTTGGGACCAGGGGGTCGCAGGTTCGAATCCTGTCTTCCCGACTTAGGGGGCAAAAACGCTCCAAATGGCCCGAAAACGTAAAGTTTTCGGGTTTTCTTATTTGATCCATGCCCTAATTGCTTTGTGTTTACCTGTGAAGATGCAGCAAAATTACATTCCTATTATTGGATCCTTTTGATTTTGTCAGTGACATTTTTTTTATACAGGATCTTCACTTCTTCGGATAAAAAGGCATGATCGGTCATGGCGTAGATGGCTTGTTCTTTTTCCCGAGGTGCATTCAATACCCTTTCAGCTCTTTGGGGTAATATTCCCAATCGTGTTGCCAGCTCAAGAAAATTTTCCCTGCCATAGTATCCGTAAGTGGAATAAAAAGGAGAATCGATATCATCTTTATACAGGCCCAGTGCGGTATCTGATTCCATAGGTGTATGGATAATGGAACTCAACAGATCGTGCGTTTCTTTTGTTCTGTTGGACAACTGTGCAAAATCTTCCTGCTGGTATTTGCTTCCATCCGACTTTACATCAAACCGTTTAGTGATATAAGCAGGTGTCCCTTCCTTATAATAGATTATTTTAGTAATAATCATCAACTAATATATTAAATCAGAAATATATTTCTTGTTTTAAATTGATTCAATAATAACAATCCCGTCATTAGTCGTTTATTGGGTAATCAAAAATCGCAAAAAAATTGCGTAGTTAAATAACTACATATATATTTGTAGTCAAATAGCTACGCAATGAATTTAAGACGAGACGTATTTCAAGCCATAGCAGACCCGACAAGAAGGGCTATACTTCTGTTGGTAGCCTCACAAACCATGACAGCAGGTGCGATAGCCTCAAACTTTGATACAGCAAGACCGACCGTTTCAAAACACTTGCAAATACTCACCGAGTGCGAATTACTTGAACAAAAACAAAATGGCAGGGAAATTTACTATCACATCAATGCAAAAAAAATGAAAGAAGTAGCCGACTTTATTGAACCATTCCGAAAAATGTGGGATGACAGGTTTAACAAATTGGAAACCATAATGAAAGCATACACATCAAAAAAATAGAATGCTATGGAACGAAAAACAAAAATCAATGCCGAAGACGGCAAACAGGAATTAGTAATTACAAGGGAATTTGATTTACCATTGGAATTATTGTTTAAAGCGTATGTAGTGCCCGACATTGTTGAGCAATGGATGGGAACGAAAGTGCTGAAGCTTGAAAATAAAAAGCACGGCAGTTATCAATTTGAAACAATCGATGCCAGGGGAAACGTGGTATTCCGGGCCAATGGAACAATCCATGAGTTTGCACCGAACCAGAAAATCACCCGGACATTTGAAATGGAGAATGCGCCTTTTGGTGTCCAGCTTGAGTTCCTGGAATTTGAACAACTTACTGATAATACCAGTAAACTAAACATGCACACAATTTATGAATCGGTTGCACTCAGAGACCAAATGCTGCAGCTACCCTTTGCTCAAGGTATAAATATGGCACATAACCGTTTGCAAGACATTGTAAACAAATTAAAATAACATAGTATGACAAGGAGAAATAAAATCATCTATTGGGTTGCTACTATCTGGCTTGCATTAGGAATGCTGTCAACTGGAATGGTACAGTTAATCAAAGTAAAAGAGGAAGTAGATAATATAACACATTTGGGGTATCCTCTCTATTTTTTAACACTACTGGGTATTTGGAAAATGCTGGGAGTGGCAACAGTGCTTATTTCTAAATTTCCCGTACTAAAGGAATGGGCTTATGCAGGCTTTTTCTTTGCTATGTCGGGAGCTGTCTTTTCTCACTTAGCCAGTGGAGATGGTGCCAAAGAAAATTTTGGACCAGTATTATTACTAATCCTGACTGTGGTCTCCTGGTATTTCAGGCCTGCTGATAGAAAAATCATTTCAGTTAATTTTAATAAATGAATAGAATAAATCCTAAGGTTGATTTTTATTTTAGCAAAGCCAAAAAGTGGCAGAAGGAACTGCAGCAATTGAGGATGGTCGTTCTTGACTGTGGACTGACCGAAGAATTGAAGTGGGGTGTTCCTTGTTACACGTTTCAGAAAAGTAACATAGTTTTAATACATGTGTTTAAAGAATACTGCGCGCTTTTGTTTTTCAAAGGTGCCTTGTTGAATGATGCCAATGGCATTCTAATCCAGCAAACGGAGAATACGCAGGCAACGCGCCAGGTTCGGTTCACCAATGTTCGGGAAATAGTAGAGATAGAACCTATCTTGAAAGCCTATATTTATGAAGCCATTGAAGTGGAAAAAGCCGGTTTGAAAGTGAATTTAAAAAAGACTACAGAGTTTATCATTCCTGAAGAATTTCAAAAGAAATTAGATAAGATCCCTGCTTTGAAAGCCGCTTTTGATGCATTGACACCTGGACGGCAAAGGGCATACATTCTTTATTTTTCTGCACCCAAACAATCCAAAACCCGGGAGTCAAGGGTTGAAAAATGTATGCAGCAAATTCTCAATGGAAAGGGATTAAATGATCAATAAATTCAGCCTTAATTAAAGAGGATAAAAAACAGGTCTCACCTTTTAAGCGTACACGATTTGTACCTGTAATTTTAATTTTCTCAGACAGATAAGTTTTTAGTAAAGTTAGAGGGCTAAAATGCCCATTAATAGGTGCGAATACGACATTGTAGCGGGCGATTTGCGTCTTGCTCACTTAAAGACCATGCCTTATGCAGGGGGCATTCGAAGAAGGGGCTTTTTCCCCTTTTATCATTCAAAACAGATTTCTACTTTGTAGCGTGAATTTCCAGATCTTATTTAAAACCAAACATACTATTGTATGCCAAATCAGATACCATCCAAAATCAAAGCATTTGCCAATTGCGACCACGTCATCATTGCCTGGAAATATGACCAACCAGTACCTAACTGTATCGGTTTCGCCTTGTATAAAAAAGTAAAAGGTGAGGCCAACGCAACTGGCGTGCCCCTGAATAACCGTATCGGTTTTGCCGGCCAAAACCCCAAACCGGGAGAACAGCGCCCTAGTACCGAATGGCCTATCCAGCGGTTGCTCTGGACAGATTTTGATGTGAAAGAGAATGATACAGTAAGTTATATGGTAGTACCGATGCTCATAAGCGGAACGAATGTAGTAAAGGATACTGTAAATGTAAGTGGCTGGAGTAATACGGTAACCGTGGCTACTGCTGCGCCTGGTACAGGCATTGAAGCTTATTTTAACCGCGGCATTATTTCTTCCCAGTTCATGTCACACCAGATGACCAATTTGCAGGCAAATGATAAGAGTCAAACCCTTGCAGCCACTTTGAGTAATGAGACTGCACCGGTTACAAAATTTCTTGGTGGCGTGCTTGTCAATAAATTGTTCGCAGAGCTCAATGCCGTGATTTCCGATCAAACTTTGAGTATTTATGCTTCATTATATGAATTAAATGACATGGCAGTCATTGATGCCTTTAAAAAAATAGGTAAACGCCTAAACCTGGTACTCGCTAACGGGGCATTTAAAGGGAATGCGCCAGGGCAAAATGATGAAAACGCAAACCTCAGGGCTCAGCTAAAACAAACAAGCATCAACCTGATAGACCGTATCGTTCCATTAGGCCATTTTGCACATAATAAATTCATGGTCTTTTGTAAGAACGGAAAGCCATATAAAGTTTGGACAGGCAGTACCAATCTTTCGCAGAATGGTTTATATACCCAGGTGAATAATGCCATTATTATCAATGACCCGGCCGTTGGACAATGGTACCTCAACGAGTGGAACCAGATAAAAGCAGCGGGCAGTGCCTATCCCAAATCTTTTATCCAGTATAATACAAAAGGCAATGCCCAAAAAAACCTGTCCACCTGGTTTGCGCCAGTGAGCGGATTCGTTGACCTGGCCGCAGCCAAAGCACTCATCGACAATGCCAAACAAGGCATACTCTTTTTATTTTTTAACCCGGGAACAAAGGATACCTTATATAATGAGATCGTTGACCAGATCGGTAAACCGGGCAAGGAAAACCTTTTTGTACACGGGATCATGAACCAGGACCCCGGTGGTAAAAAAACACCACTGGTGTTTATTCATAAGAGTAATCCTAACCCACAGTCTACTGATTTCGACACAGTAACACCCAAAGCCATTGGCGGGGAATTTTCTTACTGGAGCAAAGAGATCACTCCCAAGATGGTGACCATCCATAGCAAGGTAGTGGTCATTGATCCTTTTGGCGATCATCCTGTGGTGATCACGGGTTCACATAATCTTGGGCCCAAAGCCAGCAGTAAAAACGATGATAACATGAATATCATCGAAAACAATCCTTCCCTGACCCAACAATACGCGGTAAACATTTTATCAGTATATGATCATTTTCACTGGCGTTATTCACTGGCGAATAATAACAAAGGATCCAAAGCCTATACGGGTTTATCCACTGATCCAAAATGGATGGAGAGTTACCAGTCGGGAAGCAATATCAACGAGATCAATTTTATCTTTGGTACAATAGATAATGCTGCCGCTGCTTCATCTGCTACGGCAACAAAGACTGCTGCGGGAAAACCTATGCGCAAAAAACCAGTTAAAAAAGCAGCGCCAAAAAACCAGGCAGTATCCACGAAGAAGAAAGCCGCGGTGAAGAAGAAAGTAGCACCAAAGAAAAAAGCAGCGCCGAAAAAGAAAACTGTAACGAAGAAAAAAGTCGCGCCGAAAAAGAAAGCGGTGCCGAAGAAAAAATCGATACATAACAAAAAAGCTAAACCCAATAAGAAAGCTGCCACAAAGAAAAAAGCTGCGCCTAAAAAAGCAGTTATGAAGAGAGCAAAGAAAAGATAATCATTGTCATTTGTAAAGAGCACTTATGGCAGTAATTAAAAATGCGCTCTTTTCTGATGAAATTATTACACCTGTACCTCCCAATGGCTATTAATTAGAAATTAATCAGTGTGTTGAAAATTTATAGTGCGAAGATGATGTTGCCAAAACCTGAAATTAGCTTTTTCAATAACGCATGACAAAAGCCGTTATGGAATATATTGATATCAAGCCCAGGCACCTCGAAAATATTGCACTAAGCTTTTCCGGCGGTGGTTTCCGGGCGGCTTCTTATACGCTTGGCTGTTTATCCTATATGGAAACAGTGGAAATAGGCGGCAGAAAACTAACCAGCCTGGTGAATTTTATTTCATCAGCATCAGGAGGTGCCATCACGAATCTTGCTTATACGGCCAGCCAGCGAAAAGGAGCTTCTTTTGCAGATTTTTATAAACAAATGACTGAACAGATACTACAGGGATGCCTGCTTGTGAATCGTGTGTTTGATATTCTGCAGGATCAAACCTGCTGGGTCGGGCGGCCATTAAAATCAAGGAACCTGATCAACGCTTTTTCTATTGCCTATGATGAATTGGTATTTAAACAGGAAACATTTGGTATCTACTGGAAACATACGCCCGGTGCAGTTGCGGAAGTCTGCGCTAATAGTACAGAATTTGATGACGGGATGTTGTTCCGTTTCCAGAATGCAGGAGTGGCCGGCAATAAGTTCCTGAAATTTAAAAGTGAAGCATCTTCATTAAAGGTTTTGCAGTCCATCAAGCTGGGCGATATACTGGCATGCTCTTCCTGTTTCCCGGTTGGTTTTGAACCATTTATGTTTCCTGTGGACTTTACTTCGCCTGAAATTGGAAAAGAACAATTAGAAAAAGCAATAGAACAGGATCCCCGATATTCTTCAGATAAAGATGATCATGTGAATTCCAAGACCCCTTGCTTTGGTTTTATGGATGGGGGTATTGATGATAACCAGGGTATTGATTCTTTTATCAGGGCTGAAGAACGCCTGGAATACCAGAATGGATTTGGTTATGATCTGTATATCAGTTGTGATGTCAGCAGTAATTACACAGGAGGCTTCGAATTTCCGCAGGAAAATAAAACCGCTTTTTTGCAAAAGCCCTCTCTTTTGCAATATATATTATTGTTCTTAGTAGTGTTCGGATTTTCCATCGCAGGTGTATTGTCAAAAGAATGGCCTGGGGTTTTCTACACAATGCTTGGCGCCACCGGTTGTTTGCTGGGATTGGTGATATTGCTCTCTGTCAGGGGATTTATAGCATGGAAAAAATTAGATAAAAAGAAAAATACATTTGGCATCCTCATCTTTCATCATATTTTTCTTTTTCTGAAACTCAGGTTAAGCATCGTATTGCAATTACTCAATGCAAGGAGCACTTCTGCGGCTTATCTGTCAGCAGTGGTATTTCTGAAAAAGATCCGGCGCATTTCTTATGACCGGCTATTTGAAAGAGTAACAGAAAAAAAGCTAAATGCAAACAATGAAGCGGAAGGCGATGATACTAAAGTAACAAGAGTAGAGGTGAAGCATTGGCGCGATTTTTCGTTGCAAAATGCGATTTACCTGTTAAGCCCAAAAAATAACGAACAAAGAATAATGGATCTGAAACATGAGCCATGGTTCAGGAACATTCCAACTGTATCCGTCAATGGTCAGTCCATCTCGCTGGTTAAACTGCTTCAACCTTCGGAGTAACTTCAGGAAGTGGCAAAGCTGGCTACAGAAATGGATACTACCCTTTGGTTTGATGAAAACCATATCCGTGATCGCCGCCTGGAAGCACTGATTGCTACCGGCCAGTTCACCACCTGCTATAATTTACTGCGGTATGCTTTTCGCTTTAGTCCCGCAGATCCATACTGGACAACTTTTCAAACAGGATTGGTCAATGACTGGTACAACTTTAACCAGGCCCCTTACTGGCAACACGAACAATACGCTAAAACATGAGATGTGCATGTATCGTAGCATGTAATAGATCATTTTTTTTAATAAGACGCCTGCGAATCTTCCTTCACAAACCTTAGCTTGTCTTCCAAGAAGCAGTACCTTCGTACTTACAATTGATTTTGGTAATACCCCAAGAAGGCTTTTTACGCATTGGTTTATTGGTTTGATTACAAACATTTGTTAGGATTTGATAAATAAAATTCTTATAAACCAAGGCTAATCGGGAAATTTTATCGATTTTTACTGTTTTATTTAAAAATTAGTTAATCAGTTTCTAAAATTTTTGAAAATGAGCAACACTCCAAGCACCTTGTTCGATAAAGTGTGGGATGCACACGTGGTGAAGAAAATTGAAGATGGTCCTGATGTGTTTTTTATCGACAGGCATTTTATTCATGAAGTAACGAGCCCTGTTGCATTCTTAGGCTTGAAAAGCAGGGGTATTACAGTCATGTTCCCTGAAAAAACATTTGCAACCGCTGATCATAATACACCTACTATTAATCAGCACCTCCCTGTTAAAGACCCGCTTTCGGCCAATCAGTTAAAAGCTTTGGAAGATAATGCAGCTAAATATGGTATTTCGCATTGGGGACTGGGGAATCCGAAAAACGGTATTGTGCACGTTGTTGGGCCTGAAAATGGGATCACACTTCCCGGAATGACCATTGTTTGCGGTGATTCTCATACTTCAACACACGGAGCATTTGGCGCTATTGCATTCGGTATTGGTACATCGGAGGTTGAAATGGTACTTTCATCTCAATGTATTATGCAGCCTAAGCCAAAGAAAATGCGCATTAATGTCAATGGAACCTTGGGCAAGGGTGTTACGCCTAAAGATGTTGCATTGTATATCATTTCTCAAATTACTGCCAGCGGTGCAACCGGGTACTTTGTTGAATATGCAGGTGAAGTATTTGAGAAGATGAGTATGGAAGGAAGAATGACTGTTTGTAATCTTTCTATTGAAATGGGTGCACGTGGCGGTATGATCGCTCCCGATGAAACAACTTTTGCCTATCTGAAAGGGCGTGAGAAAACTCCAAAAGGAGAAGCCTGGGATAAAGCGCTGGCTTATTGGAAAACACTTAAAACAGATACCGGCGCCCCATTCGATCTTGAATTAAATTATCATGCCGATGATATCGAGCCGCAAATTACTTACGGTACGAACCCCGGCTTAGGAACAGGTATCACAAGAAATATCCCCCTCGCATCTGCTGTAAAAGATGGAGAAGCCTCGTATAAAAAATCATTGGCGTACATGGGCTTTGCAGAAGATGAAAAAATCATAGGCAAGCAAGTTGACTATGTCTTTTTGGGAAGCTGTACCAATGGCCGTATTGAGGATTTCCGTGCATTTGCCTCCATTGTCAAGGGCAGAAAGAAAGCGGATAATATTACTGCATGGTTGGTACCCGGATCTCATATTGTAGAAAGCCAGATTAAAGAAGAAGGTATTTTAGATATTTTAACAGAAGCTGGCTTTCAATTGCGTCAGCCGGGTTGCTCAGCCTGCCTGGCAATGAATGACGATAAAATACCTGCGGGTAAATATGCAGTCAGCACCAGCAACAGAAACTTTGAAGGTCGCCAGGGGCCGGGTAGCAGAACATTGTTGGCGAGCCCTTTAGTGGCTGCTGCCGCCGCTGTAACAGGTGTTGTTACAGATCCAAGGGATCTGCTGTAAAAAAATCTTAAAATCAGAAATCATCAATTAACATGGCGTACGATAAATTCAACGTATTAAAAAGTACAGCGGTTCCTTTACCGATTGAAAATGTAGATACAGACCAGATCATCCCTGCGCGTTTTCTGAAAGCCACAGAGCGTAAGGGTTTTGGCGATAATTTATTCAGAGACTGGCGATATAACGGAGATGATACACCTAAAAAAGACTTTGTTCTTAATAATTCCATCTATTCAGGGAAAATCCTGGTGGGGGGGAAGAACTTTGGAAGCGGAAGCAGCCGTGAACATGCTGCATGGGCTATTTATGACTATGGCTTCCGTTGCGTGGTTTCAAGCTTTTTTGCTGATATATTCAGGGGTAATTCACTCAATATAGGTATCCTTCCCGTTCAGGTAAGTCCTGCGTTCCTGGATAAGATTTTCAAAGCAATTGAAGCCGATCCTAAAGCTGAATTAGAAGTGAATTTGCCGGCGCAGACCATTTCCATTGTGGCAACCGGTGAAAATGAGTCATTTGAGATCAATGGATATAAAAAGCATAATCTTATCAACGGGTTCGACGATATTGACTATTTACAGGCAATGAAAGAGAATATCCAATCATTTGCAACCCACCGTGAATTTTAACCTTTATAAATATAGCTGTTAGCCGCTGGCCAATAGCTTCGGGCAAGAACCAATGGCAACAGTGCTACGTCATATTGAAATAATGGATACGACACTCCGTGATGGTGAACAAACCAGCGGTGTGTCATTTTCTGCTTCTGAAAAGTTAACGATAGCCCAACTGCTGCTTACCGAAGTAAAGGTTGACCGGATTGAAATTGCATCTGCCCGCGTATCGGAAGGTGAGTTTGAAGCGGTAAAAAAAATTACAGCATGGGCCAGAGAAAACGAGTTTATTGATAAGATTGAGGTATTAACGTTTGTGGACGGAGAAACTTCTGTCAACTGGATGCTGCAGGCAGGGGCCACTGTAATGAATCTTCTGACTAAAGGGTCATTGAATCATTTAACACATCAGCTTAAGAAAACTCCTGAGCAACATTTTGCAGAAGTGGGCGAGGTAATTGCATTGGCCCAAAAAAACAATATTTCCTGTAATATATATTTAGAGGATTGGAGTAACGGGATGCGTCATTCGCAAGACTACGTTTTTCAGTATTTGGATTTTCTCACTACGCAACCCGTCAAACGGATCCTATTACCTGATACTTTGGGTATTTTAATTCCATCAGAAACACGCGAATATATTGCCGCAATTATTCAGCGCTATCCAAATATTCATTTTGATTTCCACGCGCATAACGATTATGACCTGAGTATTGCGAATATCCTGGAGGCAGTGAACGCAGGTGCAAGAGGGTTACATCTTACTGTGAATGGAATGGGAGAAAGAGCCGGGAATGCGCCACTTGCAAGCGCTATAGCTGTTTTAAATGATTATGTGAGTGATGTAAAAACTTCCGTCGTTGAAAAATCTTTATACTCAGTAAGCAAACTCGTTGAAACATTCTCAGGTTTCAGGATTCCCGTAAACAAACCCGTTGTGGGCGAGAATGTATTTACACAAACTGCGGGTATTCATGCTGATGGGGATAAGAAAAACAATTTATATTATAATGACCTGATGCCTGAACGTTTTGGCCGTAAACGTAAGTATGCATTAGGAAAAACAAGTGGAAAGGCTAATATTGAAAATAACCTGCAGCAATTAGGTATTCAGTTATCTGATACCGACCTGAAAAAAGTAACGCAGCGGGTGATTGAATTAGGCGACAGGAAAGAAGTGGTAACCCAGTCGGACCTGCCCTATATTATTTCCGATGTGCTGGATAGCAACAGGATTGAGGAGAAAGTACACATTGATAATTACGTGCTGACCCATTCAAAAGATTTGAGACCATCCGTGACCTTAAGAATAAACATTGACGGAGAGATATTTGAAGAACATGCGCAGGGCGATGGTCAGTACGATGCATTCATGAATGCGCTGAAATTAATATACAAACAAAAAAAATTAGAATTGCCTTTGCTGACTGATTACGCTGTCCGCATTCCACCTGGCGGTAAATCAGACGCTTTATGCGAGACTATCATCACATGGGATTACAATGGCAAAGAATTCAAAACACGCGGATTAGATAGCGATCAAACAGTGTCAGCAATTATTGCTACTAACCGAATGCTGAACTTGTTGAGTTAATATTTCAAATTATATCATGGCAAAAAAAAACATCCTCATAGTTCCGGGAGACGGAATTGGGCAAGAAGTAACCACAGTTGGTAAGAAAGTATTGGACAAGATAGCTGCGAAATTCAACCATGAATTTACTTATGATGAAGCCCTGATTGGCCATGTGGCTATTGAAGCAACAGGTAATCCTTTGCCCGATGAATCATTGGAGAAAATGAGAAAATCTGATGCAGTTTTATTTGGTGCTGTTGGCCACCCAAAGTATGACAATGACCCATCTGCAAAGGTTCGCCCTGAACAAGGTTTGTTGAGAATGCGTAAAGAATTGGGTTTATATGCTAATCTTCGTCCAATTAAGTTATTTGATGAATTGCTGGGCGCATCAAGCATTAAACCGGAAATTCTAAAGGGTGCGGATATTTTATTCTTCAGGGAATTGACTGGCGACATTTATTTTGGCGAGAAAGGCCGTAAGAACAATGGTGATACCGCATACGACATAGCTGAATATAGCCGGTATGAAGTTGAACGCATTGCCCGAAAGGCATTTGAGGCGGCGCGAACGAGAAGAAAGAAGTTATGTTCAGTTGATAAAGCCAATGTAATCGAAACAAGCCGCTTGTGGAGAGAGGTAGTACAGAAAATGGCTTCGGAATATCCCGATGTTGAAGTGGAACACCAGTTTGTTGATGCAACAGCCATGTTGCTGATCAAAGACCCACGACGTTTTGATGTTGTTGTTACGGCTAATTTATTCGGTGATATTTTGACTGATGAAGCTTCTCAGATCGCAGGCTCAATGGGAATGCTGGCTTCTGCATCTATTGGCGACGGAACAGGCGTCTATGAACCTATTCATGGTTCTGCACATGATATTACCGGAAAGGGTATCGCCAACCCGTTGGCATCCATTCTTTCGGCGGCTTTACTGTTAGATATTTCTTTTGGGTTAAAAGCAGAATCGGAAACTGTGATCAATGCAGTTGACGCTGTATTGAAGGCCGGTTTCAGAACAAAAGATATTGCAGATGCTGCAACCCCGGCATCAATGATCTTGGGGACAGATGCAATAGGAGAGGAAGTTCTGAAGCGGATTTAGTATTTGCCGCTTAAAAGCTGCCGGCAGAGCCATAGGAGTAAGCAATTGCTCTTTATGGCTTTATTTCCTGTTCCGTTCATCAAAACTTAATATCGCCCGTTATTTTTTTCTGTAGCTTTAAGAAAAAAAAATGACAACGCCACAGATCGCTGCACGGCTGACAGAACTCTGCCGCCAGGGCCAGTTTGAGACCGCCCAAAAAGAACTTTTTGCAAACGATGCCATCAGTATCGAACCTTTCCCTTCACCCGATTTTGACAAAGAAACAAAGGGGCTTGATGCCATCATCCAAAAAGGGCATAAGTTTGAATCTATGGTCGAAGAGATGCATAGTATGACGGTATCCGATCCGTTGACTGCAGGCAATTCTTTCGCACTTATCATGGGCATGGACGTGAAAATGAAGGGCCGGGACAGAATGAACATGTCTGAACTTTGTGTGTATGAAGTAAAAGACGGAAAAATTGTATCAGAAACATTCCTGATGTAAATTCCTGCACTACTGGTTCTGTTAAACAGGTATACGCACAATCGCGTCTATCAGGCCAATTTTTACCTGCTGCAATTCGAAACTAGCATCAGTGTCATATAAGAGTTCCAGCCGGGTCTGCAATTTGTAAATTGCGGTGCTTTGCGTGTTGCTGTAAGCTTCAAAATCACCGCTGCTTTGAACGCTGAGAACATGGTGCGAATTGCTGAAGAATGAACTGATATGGATAGAACCTCCTTTTACTTCATTGTCAATGCCGAATCTCAGGGCATTCTCAATCAGTGCCTGTAACACCATCGTAGGTACCGGCTGATCCAGCGTGTCTTCATCAATGCTGTATGATACACATAAGCGGTTTTCAAAACGGATCTGTTCCAGTCCAAGATAATCTTTGGCAACACCCAGCTCTTTTTCAAACAATGTTTTCTCTGTTTTATCGCTATGCATGCTATTGCGGAGGATATTGCTTAACTGTGTAATGGCCAAACGGGCTTTTTCGGGCTCGTCTACTACTAAAGCCCGGATACTATTCAGTGAGTTGAAAATAAAATGCGGGTTAATATGTGCTTTGATGGTCCTGATCTCAAGTTCTTTCAGCAGGCTTTCCAATTTTGCCTGGTCTATTTTCTGTTGTTTTGCTTTCTGGATATAATGGTAAGTAAAATAGATAAGGTTCCAGAGTATAATAAAGTGAAAATAGGAGAAAGCGTATCGAATGGCAATATTTAGAAAAGAATATTGCTCTGATTGTGTCACTTGTATGTGAATTAATCTTTCAGCAGTTATGGAGGAAATACCCATAAAAAAAGATACACAAAGGGAAAAAGCAACCAACGAAATCACTTGTTTTTTAAAACTGCATTCCAAAATGCCCGTACGCTGTATGACTGCACGCATCACATGCGTGAATAGCAGGCCCAATAAGGCGTGCATCATCAACTGTTCAAAGAAAAATGGCTGTGGCCGGGTGCGTATTGTCAGATAAAAAAAGCCATACCCAAGGCAATACAGGCTCCACCCTCCCAGTTGAAAAACCCAATATCTCGTGGTATGTTTTCTCATACCACCTAAAGTTATTTAATCATTCCTGCGTGTTCCTTGTTCAATTGATATGCGGTAAATAATGCGGTTGCCCGGTCCGGCACTACACGATCAGGCAGAAACAGATCGGCCGGCAGTTGATGCAGAAAATCTTTTTTGTATGGTTATGGAGAGCAGTATGCTTATAACTGCTGCCAGCATTCCTGCGCCTACATCTAATGGGAAGTGTTGTGCAAGGTATGTCCTGGAATAGCCTACCAGCAGTGCATAAATAAATCCTGCAAGGACGACCCATCTTTTTGGGATGACCAGGCAGGCTAATAAGAAAACAGCAAACGCAGTGGTTGTATGGCCCGATGGAAAACTATTCATCGTATGTAGTTCTACACCGGGAACGGTATGTATCAATGCCAGCTCACTAATAGCTTTGGTTGGCCTGGGTACCAAAGGAAAAATAAGGTTCTTGGTTACCTGTACGATCAGTGTTGAAATAATAACAGCGCTGAAGCACAGCGGCAATAATTTTCTTCTATAGACCAGGAATAAGAGACCCACAATCACCCATACCGCACCGTCGCCCAGGTTGGTCCAGAAACGGAAGAACTGGTCGGCGGCTTTTCCGAGGTCAGTATTCAGCAGAAGAAAACATTCATTTTTCCCCAGGCAGGCTGAGAGCAACAACAGCGCAACACCTGTAACAGTAGTGAGTATTGCGCCGTTTTTGAATAAATGGTAATTTAACTGCATGCAGCAAATCTATATAACTCCTGCCAGTTCAAGGCTTCGTTTTTTAAGTTTAACGATGTCGAGATTGTCAATAAGCGGTTCCTGGGTAAGGATAAGGGAAGTATTGTTTTCTTTCCACCAGGTACTTTGTGTTAATTGATTGGTATGCAAAACGCCAATTAGGTATTTTCTTTCTGCTTCTGCATGCCATTCCTCTATCCATTCAAATTTTTCACGGGGAATGTATTTCCAGTCATCAAAACTTACATAAACTTTCAGGTAATAATCGTTGCTGAGCGTATGAGGTTTGTGGTGGTATAGTTTTTTGTATTCGTAACGGTACTCGTAACGCAATGCCGAAATATCACTCAATACCGCAGACGCGGTAGGAAAACTGCCGGCGCCTTTACCATAAAAGAATTGTTTGTCAGCAAAACCACTTTCAATCACCACCCCGTTGTACTCATTCTTTACAAATGACAGGGGATCGTCGTGTTTTACGAACTGCGGTAATACAAAAGCTGCCACCTGTCCGTTGCCAAGTTTTTTTGCCTGGGCAATCAGTTTGATATCAAGGCTTTTTTCTTTGGCTACCAGCGAATCGCTCAACTGTATGTTCTGTATCCCGGTGAAGAGAATATTGTCAGGATGCGTTACAATACCATAAGCATGATTCAATAGAATACTCCATTTATTTACGGCATCATACCCTTCTATGTCTAATTTGGGATTGCTTTCTGCAAAGCCGAGCTGCTGGGCCAGTAATAAGGCAGATTGAAAATCTAATTTATCCTCGAACATTTTGGTAAGAATGAAATTCGTGGATCCGTTTACAATGGCTTTGATAGCATGCAAAAGATCGTTGTCATAATACTCTTCCAGGTTGCGTATGACAGGAATCGACGCACAGGCAGCAGATTCGCAAAGAAAGGGCTGACCTGTTTCCTGTTGTAGTTTTAATATTTCAGGTAAGTGTTCCGCAATCATTTTTTTGCTGGCGCTTACCACTGCTTTTCCGTTACGTAGGGCGGTAGATATGATATCAAAAGCTGCATCGGCATCATCAATCACTTCTACAATCACATTAATGCTTTCATCAAAAAGCAACTCCTCTTTCTTAGTAGTGAACAAAGCAGCGGGCGCATCCCTTTTCTTACCTGGGTTTTTGATACATACTTTCTTTATTTCAGCCTTTAGCGAAGGGGTTTGCTGTAATACTTTGTATAAACCTTCTCCTACTACGCCAAATCCGAATAGGCCAATTGTCAACTGTTTGTGTGCTACCATTATCTGTTATTGTATTATGCGTTAATTGCTATAGTTGCCTGTTTGATATTATCTCTTGAAATCAGTTCAAATGTTGCGCTGAGATCGGCTACGAGGTCTTCTGTTTCTTCCAGTCCAACAGATAAGCGGATCAGGCTGTCTGTTACCCCGGCGGCCTTTCTTCTTTCTGCCGGAATTGATTTATGTGTCATGTTGGCCGGATGCGATACCAGGCTTTTAATACCACCCAGGCTTTCTGCCAGTTGAAACAACCTGGTATGGGTAACAAATCCAACTGCGGCCTGTTCGGTATCATGTTTCAAAGTGAAAGAAACAATGCCGCCAAAATTCTTTGATTGCTTTTTGGCGATGGCATGATTGGGATGGGAAGGTAGTCCCGGGTAAAACACTTTGTCAACTGCCGGGTGCTGTTCTAAGAATCTTGCAATAGCCAATGCGGAGGAACAATGTTGTTTTACCCGCAGGTGCAATGTTTCAATACCGCGTATCAGCAGCCAGCTGTCGAATGGTCCCAGTACTGCCCCGCAGGCATTCTGGAGAAACTTAAGCTGGTCACCGAGCGCTTTGTCTTTTGCCACTACCACACCTGCCACCAGGTCGCTGTGTCCGCCCAGGTATTTGGTAGCGCTATGCACTACAATGTCGGCCCCCAGCGAAAGCGGTTGCTGTAAGGCTGGTGAAGCAAAAGTATTGTCCACGCAAAATAAGCAACGGCTGGCCCTTGCCACTTTTGCAATGGCTTCAATATCAGAGATCTTTAAAGTGGGGTTGGTAGGCGTTTCCAGCCAGATCAGTTTGGTATGGGGTGTAATGGCATTGAATACATTAGCTGCATCGCTTGTATCGACATACGTTACTTTGATGCCAAATTTCTCATACACCTGGGTAAAGAGCCTGAAAGCACCGCCATAGATATCATCTACGGCAATGATCTCGTCACCAGCCCTCAATAATTTTACAACAGTGTCTATGGCTGCGAGGCCGCTGCTGAAGGCAAGTCCTGTGCTGCCTTCTTCCAGTTGTGCTACCAATTGTTCCAAAGTGGCGCGGGTAGGGTTGCCGCTCCTGGAATAGTCATAACCTTTGTTTACGCCTGGCGCTTCCTGTACAAAAGTGGAAGTCTGGTAAATGGGTACGGAAATAGCTCCTGTTAAAGGATCTACCGGAATGCTGTGGATCAACTGCGTTGCATTGCTCATGTCTTGAAGATTTAATCCCCCAGCCCCCTGAAGGGAAGTAATGAGGGATTGGTTAATAATTACTGCTACCAATCTTCTTCGTGCAAAACTTGTCAGGAGGCTAACTTACAGGTGCCCCGGTCTTAAGACCGGGGTAAAAAAAAAGCTCACCTGTAAGTCAGATGAGCTTGAAATATAGTGAGCGACGCATCGCTTTGGTATCAAACTTTTACTCTGACTTATCTTTCCACGTATACGTGGTCGGAGTTGGCACCTTCGTACCGCTGAGTAAGCGATATGGGTTGCCAAGGCATCATCGGGCCATTTCCCTCTGCCTTTCTTGATAAGTTGTTGCTTAAAGAACTGGCGCAAAGGTATGATCGAAAGAATTAAATCACCAAATTTTTATTTCTGATCGCTGCAAATACCCCTCCAATCAGAAATCCTCAAATCAGCCATCAGCCATCCCAACATCTGCCTATCTTTATGATCCAGCTATGGCAAAGACAAAGAAAATCCCTGTTTTGGAAGGAGAATTTATTGAAGTATTCGGTGCAAGGGAGCACAACCTGAAGAACATTGATATTATCATTCCCAAGAACAAATTAGTGGTGTTTACAGGCGTGAGCGGCAGTGGGAAGTCTTCTTTGGCATTTGATACCATTTACAATGAAGGACAGCGCCGGTATATGGAAAGTTTCAGCGCTTATGCCCGGCAGTTCATGGGCGATATGGAGCGTCCGGATGTAGATAAGATCACAGGTCTCTCACCCGTTATTTCTATTGAGCAGAAAACCACCAACAAAAATCCCCGTTCAACTGTTGGCACTGTAACCGAGGTATATGATTTCCTCCGCTTGTTGTTTGCCCGTATTGGGGAAGCTTATAGCTATAACACGGGTAAAAAAATGGTGAAGTTCAGTGAGGAAGAAATTGTTGAGAATATCTGCTCCCGTTTCAAAAACAAAAAGATCACTTTACTGGCGCCATTGATCCGTGGCCGTAAGGGGCATTATCGCGAGCTGTTTGAAGAGATACGCAAGAAAGGATTTCTGAAAGTACGGGTAGATGGGGAAGTGATGGATCTTACACCCAAGCTGCAGGTTGATCGTTATAAAATACATGATATTGAAGTGGTGATTGACCGCCTGCAGGTTACTCCTGATATGAAGGTCAGGCTCAGCCAGAGCGTACAGCAAACCTTGAAAATGGGTAAAGAACTGATGTTCCTCCTGGTGAATGAACAGGATAAGCTGGTGCAGTACTCGCGCCAGTTGATGTGTGAAGACACAGGCATCAGTTATGAAGAGCCATCACCCAATGCCTTTTCTTTTAATTCTCCTTATGGTGCCTGTCCAACCTGTAAGGGCTTAGGCAGCGTTTATGCAGTGAATATGGATGCCATCCTGCCCGACACTACTATCAGCATCAAAGCAGGTGGTATTGCACCCTTAGGCGAGCAACGCGATGCCTACATGTTCCGTAACGTGGAAATACTGGCTAAGAAACATAAGATCAGCCTTGATAAACCGATCAAAGATCTTTCACCTTCCGCGATGAACATTTTATTATATGGCAATGCCAATGGAGAATCGGAAGACACAACAGAGGTGGATGAGGCACCTGCCGGCAATCCATATGAAGGAGCATTTGAAGGGATTGTGCCGATGCTGAAGCGTTGGTTTGCAGGAAGTGGCAGCAGTGAGACCCTGCTCGCATGGGTAGAAAAATTCATGGAGCTGAAAACCTGTTCCACTTGTAATGGTGCAAGATTGAAGAAGGAAAGCCTTTGGTTCAAGATAGACGGGAAAAATATTGCAGAATTGAGCAGCCTGAACTTAGACAAATTACTGGCATGGTTTGCAGCTATAGAGAAACGGTTGAGCGACAAACAGAATACAATTGCCAAAGACATCCTGAAAGAAATTCGTGAAAGGGTCCAATTCTTATTGGATGTGGGATTAACCTATCTATCGCTTAACCGCCCTTCCCGCACACTGAGCGGCGGTGAATCACAGCGTATCAGGCTGGCCACCCAGATAGGTTCCCAGTTGCAGGGTATCACTTATATCCTGGATGAGCCTTCTATCGGCTTGCACCAGCGCGATAACCACCAGCTGATCACTGCCTTGCAAAACCTTCGCAATATTGGTAACAGTGTATTGGTTGTGGAACATGATAAGGATATTATGATGGCGGCTGATCACCTGGTAGATATTGGCCCGAAAGCAGGGATACACGGCGGACAGATCGTTGCAGCCGGAACGCCCAAAGAAGTGTTGCAGAGCCATTCCGATACGGCTCAATACCTGAGCGGTAAAAAAAATATTGAAGTACCGGCAGAAAGAAGGAAAGGCAATGGCAAGGAACTGGAATTGAAAGGCGCCAAAGGAAATAACCTCAAAAATGTAGACGTACAGTTTCCGTTAGGCAAACTGATCGTAGTCAGCGGTGTCAGCGGCAGCGGTAAGTCTACACTGATCAATGAAACTTTATACCCCATACTATTCAAACATGCTTACAACAGCCGTGTAACGCCGATGGAATTTAAATCGGTAAAGGGACTGGAGCATATTGATAAAGTGATAGAGATTGACCAGTCGCCCATCGGCCGTACACCCAGGAGCAACCCTGCTACTTACTGCGGGTTCTTTACAGAGATCAGGACTTTATTTGCAGCCGTTCCAGAAGCCAAAATACGCGGATATAATGCTGGCCGTTTTTCTTTCAATGTAAAAGGCGGCCGCTGCGAAGTGTGTGAAGGGGGAGGCATGCGGGTGATTGAAATGAACTTCCTGCCCGATGTCTATGTGCACTGCGAAAAATGCAATGGTAAACGGTATAACAGGGAAACATTAGAGATACGGTACAAAGGAAAATCGATCAGCGATGTATTGAATATGACAGTGGATGAAGCCTGTGAATTCTTTCAGCCTGTTCCTTACCTGTACAGGAAAATAAAAGTATTGCAGGATGTGGGGCTTGGTTACATTACACTGGGGCAGTCAGCTGTAACCCTTAGCGGTGGTGAGGCACAAAGGGTGAAACTGGCAACAGAGCTGGGTAAGAAAGATACAGGTAAAACGTTCTATATATTAGATGAACCAACCACCGGTTTGCATTTCCAGGATATCCAGCACCTACTCGACGTATTGAATAAATTAGTTGACCGTGGCAATACGGTATTAGTCATAGAACACAACCTTGATGTGATCAAAGTAGCCGATCATATCATCGACCTCGGTCCCGAAGGCGGAGATGGTGGCGGCAGAATATTATTTGAAGGAACGCCCGAAGCGATGATCAGGAACAAAGAAAGCCATACCGCGCGGTTTCTGAAGACGGAACTTATGGGATAATCGGTTTAATTTTCAGTACATTTGTCACGCTTCCGGCATCACCCGGGTATTGTATGTATCTATCAAAAAAAGTAACTAAGTTTTTCTTGTACCCGTTCCTGATAGCGGTGTACAGCGCTTTTTTTGTTGTACAGTTTACTTCAAATTTTGATATATCTAATAGTGATCCGCTTAAGGTACACACCCTCTGGCACCAGGATCACAAACACAATGTACCAGTAATAACCGGAAGACATGGTGATAATCACCTTCATGTTAATATCCGGCTGAATAAAAGATTTCACCCGGAAGCTGCACCGGTCAGCAATAATAAAGTAACGAAAGCACCTTCATTTTATGTTGTAGCCAAAACAACATCGCTTTATATAAACAACTGCATACCTGCTTCTGCAGTGCCTGTGCATTTATTGCGCGGACCTCCTGTTGTTGCCTGATATATTATTAGGTAGGGTAACAACATTTTTCATGATTAAATATGCAATATGATTCCTTTCTGTAAAGGAAAGTACTGCCTGGTATGGAGTATATGCATACTCATGCCAGTCTTTTCTTTGTTTTCACAACAACGCTATCATACATTAGCAGGACTTGAAGATAGCGCCGCACGCTATTTACCATTATTATTACAAAAGAGGGCACTGGTAAAAAGCAGCCGGGCTGCTGTAACAGAGGCCAGGCATTCTTTTTTACCACAGGTTAAGTTCAATGAGCAAGTCAGTCTTGGGTCCGACAACTCATTGGCGGGCACTTATTTTCCATTTGGGATTGTGCCTTCTACCTCGGGAGGTATCAGGAACGATAACAATTATAATCCTGCTGCCGGCAATCTTGCCGTGTTGTACGGCGAATATGAATGGATAAACTTTGGACTGCGAAATGCCAGGATCAGGAATGCAGAAGCATACACGGACCTGCAGGAAGCAGACCTGAACAAAGAGCTGTATTATACACAACTGGAAATTGCCAGGTTGTATTTCTCCATCATCAGGAATCAATACAGGCTAGCCGCAGATGGCCAGAATATTGAACGGTATGAAAATATCTTCAGGGTCATACAGGCATTGGCTGCAAGTGGCATCAAACCCGGGGCCGATTCTGCATTGGCAAAAGCAGAATTGTCTAAAACAAAGATCAGTTATAACCAGACCCGCGGCCGTATCAACCAGTTAAAAGAGCAGCTTTCCTATTTAACCGGTATTCCCGCAAGGGGTATTCAGTTAGACACTGCCAGTATCAGTTATACCAGAATCCTGCCCGGTATAACTGCATTGCAACCAGATAGTTCCGGTAACCCGGTGATTGACTATTATAGCCGGAAGAAGGATGTATTGCTGGCCAACGAAAAACTGATCACCAAAAGCTACCTGCCTAAAGTTTTGCTTACGGGCAGTACCTGGGCAAGAGGATCAAGCATCGCTTACAATGACCATTATAAATCATTGTTTAACGGGATGGGTTACCAGCGGTTCAATTATGCAGTAGGGGTATCCTTCTCTTATAATTTATTCAATGGTATTTACAAAAAGGATAAACTTGCTGTTAACCGGTTACAGGTAGAAGCCGGTGAATATGAATTACAGCAACAAAAACTTGCCTGGCAAACCGCATCTGCACAAGCCGCTAATGTATTGCAAACAGTAAAAGATAACCTCGCTGAACTGCCGGTGCAGTTGCAATCGGCGCAAACCACTTATCAGCAGAAGCTGGCACAGTATCGCGCAGGTCTGATCACACTGGTCGATCTTACCAATGCATCTTTTGTACTCTATCGTTCCCAGACAGATTATATAGAAACACTGAGCGACTGGTATGTGGCACAGTTAGACAAGGCAGCGGCAGATGGCAGTCTCACTCAATTCATTCAAAAAATAAATTAACAATATATGGTACGGGCCGCTTTAAAAAGACCCATTACAATATTGGTATTGTTCACAGGGCTTTTACTGTTCTCAGTAATAGCTGTAAAAACGATACCTATTGACATATTCCCCAAGCTCAATTTGCCCACTATTTATGTGATCGAATCATATGGAGGCATGTCGCCACAGCAGATGGAAGGGTTCTTTGCAACCCGGCTGCAGGATCAATTCCTGTATGTGAACGGGATAAAGAATATTGAGAGTAAGAATATCCAGGGATTAACCCTCATCAAACTATCTTTTTATGAACAGACAGATATGGCTGAGGCTTCGGCACAAGTGGCGCTGCAGGTAAACAGGGCATCGAAGTTCTTTCCACCAGGTGCATTACCGCCACAGGTAATCCGTTTTGATGCTTCCTCATTACCTGTTGGTCAGTTGGTATTCAGCAGTAAAACAAAATCGCTGAAAGAAATTTATGACCTCGCCGTAACCCGTGTGCGCCCTATGTTTGCAACGGTTGCCGGGCTCTCTGCACCACCTCCTTTCGGTGCTAACTCAAGGTCAGTGGTCGTAAGTGTAGACCCTGAAAAACTTCGTCAGTTCAATATGTCGCCCGACCAGGTAGTGGATGCTATCGCAAAGAACAACGCAATGACCCCGTCGGGAAACCTGCGTGTGGACAGTCTCATGTACGTTACCACCGTTAATTCGCTCGAAGAAAAAGTACAGCATTTTGAAGACATACCCATTGTAACCAATGGAACTTCAACGGTGTTTATTCATGACCTGGCAAAGGTATCTGACGCGTCTGATGTAACCGTTGACTATGCACTGATCAATGGCAAACGTTCAGTATATATCCCTGTTGTAAAGACCGCCGATGCGTCGACCTGGGGTGTTGTACAGACCCTGAAATCAAAACTGCCCGAGATGCAGAGCCTTTTGCCGGATGATGTGTTGGTAAGTTATGAGTTTGACCAATCTGTTTTTGTGATCAATGCTGTAAAAAGCCTGATGACCGAAGGTGTTCTGGGAGCCATACTCACCGGCCTGATGGTATTGTTGTTTCTGAGGGACTGGCGAAGCAGTATTGTGGTGATCATTACCATCCCTGTAGCAGTCTTGGCAAGTGTATTGTGCCTTCGTCTTTTTGGCCAGACAATTAATATCATGACACTCAGTGGGCTTGCATTGGCCATTGGGGTATTGGTAGACCAGGCCACAGTAACCATTGAAAATATTCACCAGCATCTTGAAATGGGTAAAAGCAAAAGAAAAGCCATACTCGATGCCTGTGAAGAAATATCATTTCCATTATTGCTGATACTGTTGTGTATACTCGCGGTTTTTGCACCATCATTTATCATGACTGGTGTGCCAAAAGCCATGTTTCTTCCATTGTCTCTTTCTATCGGTTTTGCCATGATCATTTCTTTTGTTGCAGCACAAACACTGGTGCCGGTCATAGCTAACTGGTTGCTGAAAGAAGATATGTTCCGGTATCATCACAACAGGCCGCATGCCCACGCAGGATTGGCACTGGATGAAAATGAGATTAAAGAAGTGATCCTGCACCAACAGGAAGATGAAACACATCCCGAAGAAAATGATTTCTTTCAACGCATTAAGGTAAAATTAGGCGCCTGGCTTGAAAAAAGAATGCCGAAACGAAAGCGTATTGTAACTGTATACTTAGTGTTTACATTCGGTGCTGCTGCTTCCTGTTTTATTATGATTGGAAAAGACCTGCTGCCCAAGACAAATAATGGGCAGTTACAGGTAAGGATCAAAGAACCGGATGGCACAAGGCTCGAAAGAACGGAAAGAACTGTCAAAGGGATATTGGATATTATGGATGCCACCGTCAATGGTCACCTGGAGGTGAGTTCAGCTTATGTAGGCCTTATTCCCAGCAGTTACGGATCCAGTAACCTGTATATTTTCAACAGTGGTACACACGAAGCGATCATGCAGGTGAACCTTGATGAACGCTATAAAGTAAATCTCGATGAGCTAAAGGATGATTTACGGAAGAATATACAAGCCAGGTATCCTGCTGTTAAAGTTTCGTTTGAACCGGCTGAGCTGACAGAGAAGATCATGGCGCAGGGAGCTGCCACACCGATAGAAGTGAGGGTTGCCGGAAAAAATTTTGCAGAACTGCAATCATATGCGGAACAGCTTACCATGAACCTGAAGCAGGTTCCTTACCTGAGAGATGTGCAGATTGCACAACCCCTGCATTTTCCAACGATCAAAATTAATATTGACCGTTACAGGCTGGCTCAGATGGGACTTACCATGACCGAGGTTGCACGCAGTATAACAGATGCCACATCATCCAGCCGGTTTACTGAAAAAATACAATGGCTCGACCAGAAAGTCGCCTATACCTACCAGGTACAGGTGCAGGTGCCGGAATACCTGATGAATTCATTGGAACAACTGCGCGCTGTTTCCTTAGTGAAGGGAAAAGTAAGACCGTTGTTATCAGACCTGGCAACAATGTCTGTTGATACTTTACCCGGCGAATACGACAGATCAGGCCCAAGGCGTTTTTTAACCGTCAGCGCCAATATTTATAAGAAAGATCTCGGTACTGCAACAACCGCAGTTCAGCAAGCGATCAGGGATATGGGCGCACCACCCAAGGGCCTTGTGGCAGAAGTGAAAGGGATGTCGGCATTGCTGACAGAAACACTGGATTCTTTACAGACGGGGTTGCTGGCTGCTGTGGTGGTGATACTATTATTGCTGGCTGCCAATTACCAGTCCTTTGGCCTGGCCATCTCTGTATTGTCCACCGTTCCTGCCGTATTGCTCGGCTCATTGTTATTGTTGCTGGCAACCGGGGCCACGCTGAACCTTCAGTCTTACATGGGAATTATCATGTCAACCGGCGTATCCGTTGCCAATGCGATCCTTATTGTGACAAATGCCGAAGCCCTGCGGCTGGAATACAAAGACCCGTTTAAGGCAGCAGTAGTGGCGGCGAGTGTGCGCTTGCGTCCTATATTGATGACAAGCCTTGCCATGATAGCCGGAATGATACCTATGGCCAGCGGCATAGGGGAAGCGGGCGACCAGTCAGCCCCATTAGGACGCGCTGTAATTGGCGGTCTGGCTGCTTCCACTTTTGCAGCCTTGTTTATTGTGCCATTGGTCTATGGCTGGATACAGCAGAAAGCATCTTTTCAATCAGTTTCATTATTACCGGAAGATTAAATCAATAAAATTTTCATTGTATGAAATACCTAATTATTTGTATCCCTTTGATGGCATTCCTTATTTCCTGCTCAGAAAATAAAGCAGGCAATAACAGGCATGACAACAATAAAGCCACCGCTGTCAAATACCAACTGGCTGCCGTAGAAAAAGCAGGAGTGACTGCTGTAATAAAATTACCTGCCCAGCTGGCAGCGTATGAGGAAGTGAGCATCTTCCCTAAGGTCAACGCTTATGTAAAAACAGTAACAGTGGATATCGGTTCACAGGTGTCCAAAGGCACATTGCTGATGACTCTGGAAGCGCCTGAACTTGAACAGGCTTCCCTGCAGGCAAAAGAGAAATACGCAAAAACAAAGGCAGATATGTCAATCAATAAAGAACATTACCAGCGGTTGTCTGAAGCTGCGAAAACTGCAGGTGCTGTTTCACCACTCGATCTGTCTACCCTTAAAGCCAAAATAGATGCTGACAGCGCTTTGTGCAATGCAGAGAAAGCTAACTGGCAGATGCAGCAGACGCTTTTAGGCTACCTGCGCGTAACTGCGCCTTTCGATGGTGTGATCACTGAACGGAATGTACATCCGGGAGCTTTAGTAAGTGCGGCTATGAAAGACAAACCAATGCTGGAATTAAAGCAGATATCCCATTTGCGTTTGCAGGTAGATGTGCCGGAGGCAGTAGCAACAACGCTGAAAAGTGGTGACACGGTTGCTTTTTACACAAGTGCTTATACCGGGAAGAAAATGATGGGTTATATCAGCAGAAAATCCATGAACGTGAATACCCAATACAGGGTTGAACGGGTAGAAGTGGATGTGTTGAATAAAAACGGCCTGTTATCTCCCGGCATGTATGCAGATGTGGTACTGCAGACAAAGGGTAACAAAGGAGCATTATCGGTGCCCGCATCTGCAGTCATTACTTCTACGGAAAGAAAATATGTGCTGGTATTGCGTCAAGGCAAAACAGTGAAGGTAGATGTGACCACAGGAAATGAGGCAACCGGCAAAATTGAAGTATATGGTGCATTGCAACCGGGAGAGCAGGTCATCATCAATGCAAATGATGAAATCAAAGAAGGTGTTGCTGTCCTTGCTCCATGAGCATCTCAATATGTTCAATACCATCTTCTAAGTAGACATCACCGGTTGTCATAAATCCCATGGAAGAATAGAATTTTTTTAAATAGAGCTGAGCCCCAATCCTGATGGGGCCGGCTCCAAATAAAAGGCGACAGGCTGCAATGGCTTCTGCGATCAGTTGTCTGCCGGCGCCGGTTCCCCTGTATGCAGGTGAACTGACCACCCTGCCGATGGACATCTGTTCATAAGCAAGGCCGGCAGGTAATAACCGTGCATAAGCCACCAGCTTATGACCATCCCATGCCATTAAATGATGACAATGCGGATCTTTGCCGTCAGGGTCCTGGTAAACGCAGCGCTGTTCAACCACGAATACTTCACTGCGCAACTGCATAATGGCATAAAGTTCAGCAGCAGCCAGGGTCTCAAAAGGCTTATAATACCATTGGTAAGGGCTGGTTTTCATCGTTCTGTTCTTTTAAATATGATGTTCCGGTCGTAATGGCAAAAATACTGGTAGAACCACATTTATTTCACACCTTTGCCACTTTATCAGTATATCCTAATTTTTATATACGATCTCAGGTATGAAGAAACGAGTGGCTATCATAGGCGCCGGCCCGGCCGGGTTAACGGCTGCCTATTTATTGGGCAAAGAAAACCAGGATGTAACGGTATTTGAAAAAGATCCCCGCTATGTGGGTGGTATTTCGCGTACAGAATCCTATAAAGGGTACCATTTTGATATTGGGGGCCACCGCTTCTTTTCAAAATCAAAGGAAGTGGAGGACTTCTGGACAGAAATCCTGGGCGATGAAATGCTCGAACGTCCGCGTAGCTCGCGTATCTATTACAACAAGAAATTTTTCTCCTATCCGTTGGTGGCTTTTGATGCCTTGAATAAATTAGGGATTATTGAAAGCGCATTGTGTGTATTGAGCTACCTCCGCGCAAAAGTATTCCCGGTTAAGAATCCCGCTAATTTTGAAGACTGGGTAACGAACCAATTTGGAAAAAGGCTCTTTAATATTTTCTTTAAGACCTATACAGAAAAAGTATGGGGTATTCCCTGCAAGGAGATTAGTGCCGACTGGGCGGCCCAGCGTATCAAGGGATTGTCGCTCAGCAGTGCTATCTGGAACGCGCTTGTTAAACCCAAACAAAAAGGCACCGGTAAAGACAAAGTGATCAAAACCCTGATCGATTCTTTCCGTTACCCTAAAATGGGGCCTGGTATGATGTGGGAAGTGTGCGTGGAGAAGAGCAAACAAATGGGTGTGAAGATTGAAATGAACTGCGGGGTGAAAAACATCAGTACGGCCAACGGGAAATGGACAGTACATACTTCTGGTGACAGAACCTTTGAAGATTTTGATTATGTATTGTCCTCTGCCCCCATGCGTGAACTGGTATCGGCCGTTACGCCAAAGTTCCCTGAAAAAGCACTGCAGTCAGCACAGCACCTTGGTTACCGTGATTTCCTTACTGTTGTATTGATCTGCAAAGATGAAGATGCCTTTAGTGATAACTGGATCTATATTCACGACCCAAGTGTAAAAGTGGGCCGGATACAGAATTTTAAATCATGGAGCCCGTATATGGTACCCGATCCTAACATGGCCTGTTATGGACTGGAGTATTTCTGTTTTGAGGGCGATGGTTTATGGACCAGCAAAGATGAAGACCTGATCAGCCTTGCCAAAAAAGAAATTGCGGAGATCGGATTAACGCAACCCGCTGCTGTGGTAGATGGCTACGTGGTGCGCCAGCCGAAAGCATATCCTGTGTACGACCAGGAATACAAGGAAAATGTGCAGGCAGTACGCGAGGCCCTGAGGGATTACCCGGGTTTGTACCTTGTTGGCCGTAATGGCATGCATAAATACAATAACCAGGATCATAGCATGATGACAGCCATGCTGGCTGCTAAAAATATTATTGCCGGCAAAGAAGTATATGACCTGTGGGATGTGAATGAAGACGCGGAATACCACGAAGGTGGCAACCGCGGCGTGGAAGAAACAGATAGGATTGTAGGCAGGGCAGTACCTCAAAGAAACGGGTAGATAGACATCCTCACATCAGACATTTTCATTTTACCGATGGCACCACCGCCAGGCTTTCATTCCCGGTCTCATTCACTGCCTGTATAGCAAAGAAATAATTGTCTTTGGAATAAGGCAGGCAGAATGCTGTCTCGGTGGTGAAGAATTTTTTCTGCCAGAAGGCGCTGGTGGTTTCACGCATCATCACATAATAGCCTTTTACTTTACCGCTTATGGGTGCTTTCCAGTTAAGACAGGTATGATTACTTAATTGTTTAGCTTCTACTCTTACTTCTTCGGGCATAGCGGGCGCTTTGGCGAGGTTGGCTAAATTGCTCAGGTTCATGGCCGTGTTTTTACGCAGGTATTCAAAATCCATAAACTCGGTCAGGTCGCCGTATTGAATACCTTTTTCTTTCCTGATATCCTGGTGCTGGTGGTCATAGTTCTCATTCATTTCGGTAATACGTACGGCGGCATAACCATTCTCTACATAAGGAGTATGATCGCCACCACGAAGAAAGCGGTCATTGCGATAGATCATCACCACTTCTAAATTCTCAACATAACGCTCACTTGTTTCTTTTACATAGCGGGCTAATTGCCGCGCTTTGCCATCATTCTCCAGCCCAAGCTGGCGGATATCTTTTGCGGCTTTCGCGGTTTCAAAAGCCGGCAGCCCTTCACTGAATACGCGTACCCGCGTATTGTCAATGATATTGGTTTCATTGCTGTTATTGCTGCCCATGATATCATTGTTCAATACGGCTTCGATGTTCCAGCCTTCTTTTTTTGCTTTGGAAGCCATAAAGCCGGCGCCCAATAAGCCCTGTTCTTCACCGCTGACCGCGACAAAAATGATGGTTGCAGGGAAACTGTGTCTGCTCATGATGCGCGCGCATTCGATCACTGCAGCGGAGCCGCTGCCATCATCATTGGCGCCGGGCGCATCACCCGTTCTGTCCATCACATCGGTACGTCTGCTGTCTAAGTGTCCGCTAATAAGGAATATCCGTTTATCGGCAGGGTCGGTTCCTTTCAGCACCGCTACCACATTGCCAAGCAGGGTAGGAGTATCCACTCTTTTTTTATCTGCGGGCAAAGTGATCGTGTCAATAAAAGCGGTGAGTCTGCCATTTGATTGTTTGGCAAACCCGTTGAATTTGTGCAGCACCCAATTTCTTGCTGCACCGATACCGCGTGCAGAATGGGTTTGCGTGCTGAGCGTATTGCGGGTGCCATAGCTCACCATTGTATGAATGTAGGATTGAAGCGAATCGGCAGAAATCTCTTTAACCATTTGCGCTATCTCCGGATCGCGATTGATTGTTGTCTGGGTATAAGCTTTATAGGCTGTCATGACCAATAGGACACCAACAAGGATTGATTTTCTCATTACGGGTAGTTGAAAACTAAAGTTAATGATTCTCTAATAGCCGTACTTATCTTTCCAGCGTTCCTTCAAAAACTTTCTCAATTCATTTTCTCTTGCATTATTGCCTGGCTCGTAAAATTTTGTTCCGGCAATTTTTTCCGGTAAATATTCCTGCTCAATGAAATTGCCTTCGCCTGAGTGCGAGTATTGATAACCTTTGCCGTAGTTCAGCTCTTTCATGAGCTTAGTGGGGGCATTGCGTATATGGAGGGGTACAGGAAGATCGCCCTGTTGCTGCACTGCTTGCAAAGCGGCACCTATAGCAGCATATGCAGCATTGCTTTTAGCCGATGATGCGAGGTAAGTGGCACATTGCGATAAAATGATGCGGCTTTCAGGATACCCGATCTTGCTTACTGCATCAAATGTGGCATTGGCTAATAACAAGGCATTGGGATTGGCATTACCGATGTCTTCACTCGCAAAGATCAGCATGCGGCGGGCAATGAACTTCACATCTTCACCACCTTCAATCATCCTCGCTAACCAATACACCGCTGCATTGGGATCGCTGCCACGCATGCTTTTGATAAAAGCAGAGATGATGTCGTAGTGTTGTTCGCCCTGCTTGTCATACAATGCAATTTTTTTCTGCGCTACCTGCATGACGATGGTGTCAGTGATGATAATGTCCTGACCTTTGGAAAGTTTGCTATTGTCAGTATGTTGTGTTTGAACAACGAGATCAAGCAGGTTCAACAGCTTCCGTGCGTCTCCGCCGGAAATATTGATAAGGGCTTCTGTTTCCCTGAGATCTGTATGGTATTGCTTTAAAATTTCATCTTTGGTAATGGCCTGCTGCAGCAAATTAATAAGGTCTTTTTCCTGCAGGGCTTTCAGTACATATACCTGGCAACGGCTGAGCAAGGCGCTGTTGACTTCAAAAGAGGGGTTCTCAGTGGTGGCGCCGATCAATGTAATGATCCCTTTCTCAACTGCACCCAACAAAGCATCCTGTTGCCCTTTGTTAAACCGGTGGATCTCATCAATAAACAAAATGACACCCGTTTGCTGCCTGGCTGTGTCAATCACCTCCCTTACTTCCTTTACCCCGCTGCTGATAGCGCTGAGTTGAAAATAAGGAACCTGCAATGTGTGTGCGATGATATTGGCAATGGTTGTTTTACCTACACCTGGCGGTCCCCACAGGATCATGGAAGGTATGCGCCCCTGTTCGATCGTGGTTCTCAAAATGCTTCCCCTGCCGGTCAGGTGTTCCTGTCCCACCAGGTCGTCTAATGTTACCGGTCGCATTCTTTCCGCTAAAGGTGTTGCAGTTTTCACACCGGAAAATTAACGAAAAAGCAGGTGAGCGGTCTTTATTTGTGACCAGGATCCTGGAAGATATCCTTGTAGATTTTCATCATCCTGAAATTGAGAAATATATGAACCAGCAGGATGAGACTGACAACCAGCATAAAACCCGATACGATTTTCATAATACGGATGAAAAAATCGGGAGTAAAAGTGGCAGGAATATTGGGTTGGGATTCCAGCATTTGTGCAACAAATTCCCTGAGTGCAACAGGCCCGATTAAAAACACGCTTAAAGAGTTAAGCAGGAACATAACGCCTAAAAAGACAGATACATAAGCATTGACTCTGATCCAGTCGCGCAAAGATGCTTTGCAGGGGCGGGCAGTATCAATCCCTTTTGACACAAAGGTCAGGCTGGCAAAAACATAGATCACAAAACAGGAAAACAGAAAAGCAAAGAGCAGTGCCGCTGGATTGGACAAGGCTGCCAATAAAAACAATAAAGCCATAAAACCAAAAATGGCTGCTACAGGCAATAAGACAAAAGTGAGTATGCGAAATAAGGTAAGTTGGTGCATAGGTTTAGCGTGGGTTATTGATTTTTTAAATCTAACCTGATCTGCAATTCTTCAAATTGTTTGGCATCAATGGTGCTGGGTGCATCCAGCATTACGTCACGGCCGCTGTTGTTCTTTGGGAAGGCAATAAAGTCGCGGATACTTTCGCTGCCGCCTAATATAGCACACAAACGGTCAAAGCCGAATGCAATACCACCATGCGGTGGAGCGCCGTATTCAAAAGCGCCTAAAAGAAAACCAAATTTGTGCTGTGCCTCTTCTTCGCTCATGCCCAATGCGGCAAACATTTTTTCCTGCAGTGCCCTTTGGTAGATACGGATAGAACCTCCGCCAATTTCATTGCCGTTTAATACCATGTCGTAAGCATTGGCTTTGATAGTAGCGTAAGGATGCTCTAAATATTTGTCTGCATTTTCAATCACCGGATTGTTATGGATCATCACTTCAATATGATCGGGTTTAGGCGAAGTGAACGGATGGTGACGGGCAACCCAGCGGTTCTCTTCTTCTGCATATTCAAAGAGCGGGAAATCCATCACCCATAACAATTTGAATTCATCCTCCTTCCGGAAGCCCAATCGCTTACCCATTTCTAAGCGTAGCTCACTGGTTGCTTTACGGGTTCTTTCTTCACGGCCGGCGAGCACCAGTACCAGGTCGCCGCCTTTGGCGCCTGCTGCACCGGCAATGGCTTTCAGTTTATCCTCCGTGTAAAATTTATCTACACTGCTTTTAAAAGTACCGTCTATGTTACATTTAATATACACCAGGCCCTGCATGCCTATCTGCGGACGTTTCACCCATTCTGTCAATTCATCTGTCTGCTTGCGGGTATATTCACTACAGCCCGGCACTGCAATAGCCAGTACAGTCTCGGCATTATCAAACACGCCAAAGCCAGCGCCATTGATCAGTTCGCCGATGGCTTCGATCTTTCCGCTCTTTAGGAAAGCTGATTTCAGGTTAGCGATCTTCATGCCAAAACGGATATCAGGTTTATCGTTACCAAAGTTCCACATGGCATCTTCCCAGCTCATGCGTTCTACTTTTTCGGTGTAGTCGATATTTTTCACGTCTTTGAAAACCCTTTTCACAAGGCCTTCAAACATATTCAGAATGTCTTCCTGTTCTACAAACGCCATTTCACAATCGATCTGTGTAAACTCCGGCTGCCTGTCGGCCCGCAGGTCTTCATCACGGAAACATTTCACAACCTGGTAGTAACGGTCATAGCCACTCACCATCAGTAACTGTTTGAAGGTCTGCGGCGATTGCGGCAAAGCATAGAACTGTCCGGGGTTCATGCGTGATGGTACTACAAAGTCTCTTGCACCTTCGGGTGTTGATTTGATAAGAAAAGGTGTTTCAATATCCATGAACTGGTGTTCATGGAGGTAATTCCTTGCAGAGCGGTTCACGGCATAACGGAGTTCCAGGTTTTTCTTCACTGCATTGCGGCGCAGGTCGAGAAAGCGGTATTTCATCCGGAGGTCATCGCCGCCATCGGTATCATCCTGTATGGTAAAAGGGGGAATAGCAGACTTGTTTAAAATCCTGAACGACTTTACTAAGATCTCAATGGCTCCTGTAGGGATATTTGCATTCTTACTGCTGCGTTCAGCAACAATGCCGGTGGACTGGATAACGAACTCCCTGCCTAACGGGGTTTCATCTAGTAAAGTATTCAGTTCTTCGCCTAATAATAGTTGCGTAATACCATAACGGTCGCGCAGGTCTACAAAAGTAATAGCGCCAAATTTCCGAACGGTTTGTACCCAACCAGCCAGGGTTACTTCTTTGTTAACGTCACTGATCCTTAATTCACCACAGGTGTGCGAGCGATACATATTGATTTATGATTTTTCGATTTATGATTTTTCGATCCCCCTCCCCCAAATCCTACCTCCCCCACAGGGCTGCAAATATAGCCGAATTGCAGAGTTTGCATGAAAATGCACTAATTATCTCAATTTGATAGCATCTTTGTAGGTATGACAACGGAGATCTTATCCAAAAGGGCCCACAGATGGGCTGTAGCAGTGTTTTTTTTCATTGCCGGGCTCTGTTTTGCCAGCTGGGCTAGCAGGATACCTGACATTAAATTGCAACTGCAACTGAGCGACGCCGCTTTAGGGGGCGTTTTGTTTGCGCTGCCGGCGGGACTGATGACCAGCCTGCCCTTATCGGGCTGGTCTGTGGCCAAATGGGGCAGTAAGCACATGGTGGTTATTGCGGCTGTGGGTTATCCACTCACATTGATCCTGCTGGGTTCTGTTGCCCATACCTGGCAATTGGTAGCAGGGCTCTATTTATTCGGAATCTTCGGCAACCTTTTCAATATCTCGGTAAACACCCAGGCCGTGGGTGTGGAAGCATTGTACAGCAAGTCCATCATGGCTTCTTTTCATGGTATCTGGAGTTTAGCCGGTTTTACTGGTGCCGCAGTGGGTACTTTCTTAGTATCAAAGGATGTATCGCCCTTTTTTCATTTCTGCCTGATCTGTATCAGTACTTTATTGTTATTGCTTATCACACAGCGTTACCTGCTGACAACCAATGCCGGTAAAAGCAACCAGCCCATTTTTGCAAAACCGGATGCAGCGATACTGAAATTAGGACTAATCGCATTCGGCAGTTTAGTCTGCGAAGGAACGATGTTTGACTGGAGTGGTGTTTACTTTCAGAAAGTAGTGGCTGTACCTAAAGAACTCACCACACTCGGCTATGCTGCTTTTATGAGTACAATGGCAGGAGGCCGTTTCATTGGGGACTGGCTTACCGGTAAACTGGGTATCAAGCGTATGTTGCAATGCAGCGGGCTTGTTATTACAACAGGGCTGCTAACGGCGGTACTGTTTCCTTATATGGTTCCCTCTGTCATCGGGTTCTTATTGGTAGGTATTGGTGTTTCTTCTGTTGTTCCCTTAGTGTATGGTGCAGCCGGAAGGTCAAAGACCATGTCGCCCGGTGTGGCACTTGCCGCAGTCTCCACGATTGGTTTCCTTGGGTTTTTATTGGGTCCCCCGGTAATTGGGTTTATTGCACAGATATCAAGCCTTCGCTGGTCTTTTGCTTTGATCGCCTGTTTTGGACTGGCCACTGCTGTACTGGCTTCGTTAATGCGGTGGCGTGAATCCTGATTCGTTAAAAAAAGACTAAAAGCAGTTGCTTTGGTAAGGAAAGAGGTTTTTGGTAAAGGAATTGAATAAGTATCAGTGTTATTCATTCATGAAACCTTAAATCTTTTGTATGAAAAAACTACTACCCATTTCTGTTAGTATCATGCTGCTTTTTTCGCTGGCATCCTGTACCAAGGTAGTGGTAGGCCCCGGGCAAGCATCAGTAACCGGGTCATGGATACTGACCGAATCTACAAGATCGGATGGCTACAGCTGGCAATACTTTAATTCAGGTGTTGAAAGAGGCGTATTTGATTTCTATGGCAATGGCATTGCTGAATACAACGACGGATATACCTCCATGCACGGAAACTGGTACACAAGGTTTGTCTCCAGTGGCTATTATGACAGGTATGGCAACTATTACAGCGACTCACACCAGTCGATGGAAATACATGTCAGTGACCGATATGGCGGTGGTTCTATTAACCTGTTCTTTGATGACGTGATCGTTACAGGAAATGAACTCATTGCCACCTATTACGACGGGCATTATATTCAGCGGTATATTTTCAGAAGGTACTGATCTGTATTTTAAACGATCAGATGCGGAACAAAGCGGCTATGGTTATCCGTCACTAAAGTATCTGCCTCACGGATACCCATACCCGCCGGTTCCTGGCCAATGATCCAACTGCCAATGACAGGATAATGGCCATCAAAAGAAGGTAAATTAAAAAGCTCCTGGTAAATAAATCCTTCCTCACCATAACTTCCTTCCGTTTGTTGCAGCAGTTGCCCATTCTGCACTAAGTTAATGTTGGCGCCTTCCCGGCTCAGTACAGGTTTTTTTACATAATCAGCAAGTTTGCCTGCTTCAAAATAGGCCGGTAAAATATAGGGGCATTCGGGATACAATTGCCACAAGACGGGTAATATGGCTTTGTTGGACAAGATCATTTTCCACCCGGGTTCTATCCAGTATGTTTTGTTGCTGTCTGTAATGATATTTTTACCAAACGCTTCCTTCACCAGCCATTCCCAGGGATATAATTTGAAAAGATTCCTGATCGGCTCGTCTTCCATGTCTACAAACTGTCTCGTTTCTTCATTCCAGCCGATATCGTCAATGAATACTAGTTTCGTATCTAGTCCGGCCTGTATGGCGCAGTCGCGCATGTATTCAGTATTGGTGAGGTCTTCCAGTGTTTCTTTCAGGCAGGTAAAATATAAGGTGCCGGGGTACAGGTAATTTTTGAGGTATTTCCAATAAGCGATCAGCTTTTCATGTATGCTGTTGAATTGGTCTTTCTGCTTATCAATATCCTGCAACCAGAACCATTGTACAATGCCGGCTTCGTAAAGGCTGGTGGGTGTATCTGCATTGAATTCCAATAATTTCAACTGCCCGTTCCTGTAACAAAGATCGAAACGCCCGTAAATGGCAGGATGGTCTTCAGTCCAGCTTTTTTCTATATATGGAATGACCCATTCGGGGACATGGAAGAGGTGATAGAGGTTATTATCTATCACGTGCTGTACGGCACCGAGACAAAGATCCCACAGTGTTGCTGTTGCTTTCTCGATCAGCAGAGTGTCATCCATCGACATTTCATAATACGCTGATTCATTCCAATAAGGAACATCAGTGGTATGGAAACCAAAGCCCAATTTCTCTACTGCAGATTGCCAATTATTCCTGGGTACTATTGTGATGCGGTTCATGTATTGATTTACTTTTAATAAATGGGCTTTAGGACGACACACTAAATCCGCTCCTGCCAAATCCTCCCCGGCTAACGGCCCCTTTGAACCCGTTGCTGCCGATATTAGAGTAATGGCTGATGGCATCTGAATAATAGCCGGCCCGTTGGTAACTGCCATTGTTGTAGTTGCCATAAGGACGAAATGCATAGTACCATAAAAGCCCCCCTGCAAGTGAATGATGTACCCTTGTATAAGGTGCAGTGGAATCACTCCTCATGTGTATCTGGCCATTGTCATCCCAATCACTTTTAGGTTTGGGCTGGTTGCAACTGGCAAGGGCAGCAGTGATCAGGACTAATTCTATATAGTTCGACTTTTTCATTTGATGATCCCTTACTTGACTGTGATAAAAATTTCGTAGTCTTTTTTTACAGTTACCGGCATGGTATCACCGTCAGCGTTTTCAGCCGTAGTGCGGATTTTTCCAAGAGCCGGCAAAGTGTCCCGGTAGATAAATGTTCTAGCCAGTTCATTGTGCACCCATACATGGTGGGTAGTTACCAGTACATCCCGTGTACTGTCTAAATGTTCTACCTGTATGGCTGTTTCAACAGCACCGTTTTTATTGACTGTCTGGGTAATGTCTTCTTTTTTCTGTTTGTCTTCACAGGAGAACAGCAGCATCGAAAGGGCGCCTCCCAATATGACTAATGCGATGGGTTTCATTTTTTTATTCATAAAGCGGTAAGTGTATAAGTGTTCAAATAGCATTCAATGCGTGCATCAGCGGCCTGTTTGCTACATGGTTTCAAATTCACCTTTGTTTTTTGGTTTCCAATAGAGGTAATAATAGGCTAATATCAGTAGTCCGAGTGAAAAAGGAAGGATGGCCAGGTGTTTAAATGTGATAGCACCTTTGATCACGTAGGCATCAAAGTGCAGGAACTCGCTGATCATCCAGTAAGAGTTGGCGCTGATCCATACAGTGATGGCGAGGTTATGGCATAGCTCAGAAACAAGTTGCCTGGTTCTCCAGGCAATGACAATGGAAATGACAAGGGTAGGAAAGATCATGGCAATACCCAATGGTTTCCAGATCATGCACCACGACACGTCTTTAAATAACCAGAACACAATGTGCAGGTTTTCCATTTTGCGATAGCTTAGTGGGATGCTATAAGCGGGTTCTGCTGTTGCAGTAGTTGTATTGCTCATTACCGGTAATAGTTTGGGTATGGAAACTAAGGTAGTTTATTGCTGTTTTTTTGTGCT
>JBHAFM010000013.1:0-51925 GCA_041856175.1 Sediminibacterium sp. | reverse complement strand
TTCCAGATAGAAATGAAATTTGCTGCCTGGAAACTTGGCTTTAAGATCAACGAAGTGCCTATTACTTTTGTTGACCGCAAGGTCGGTGTTAGTAAAATGAGCAAAGGGATCATTAAAGAAGGCGTGATTGGTGTACTACGCATACAATGGCACAGTCTGTTCAAAAACTACCGCAAAAGGGTTAAAAATACTTTTAATGAAGTAGATGAGCCCATTGCCAGCAAGGCAAGTTAACCCGCGGTGGCACTCACTCGCGGAACCCAGCGCTTAGCTGGCTCCATGTTTTTTCCCTGACTGCATCTGCTACCAGCCAACTGGCAATGCCAGACAATACGCATGAAATAAGTACTACCGGCATATAGCTATAGATCATATAATGCAACAAGGCAATGCTACCCGGGATGAGCAGCATGAAAAGCCCTCTTAGAAAAGTGCCCGACCCCGAACTGCCTGACTGCTGTTCCGAAAAGGGCAATCCTTTGATACTGGTATAAGCAATGACACTCACTATCAGCAAAAGATTCAGCATGCCCAACAATAAATTAGGGATTATCGCCCATCCGACTATTGCAATTCCTGCCGTTACGGTTACAATAAATACAGGGAGATAAAATTTTACAACAATTGCTTTTAAAGCGCCACTGACCAGGCGACCGGGTTTTGTTACCGGTGTAGTATAGTAGATCCAGGAAGCTTTGTATTTATCCGAATAAACCAATTGCTGCAGTGCTGTTATCAGGATAAAACTGCTGAAATAGATAATGCCCAGGAATATAAATTTTCCTGTGCCGGTCTGATCCCTGATATCTTCAATGCTTAGTTTTTTAGCATTGATGAAGATGATGACAGCGTAGACAATAATATAACCAAATGCTGGATACACTTTCATTTTAAAATCCCTGCTTCGCCCGGTTAGTTTCCAGGTATGAAAAAATGCCATGCGCTCTGCTCCCTTTTGAGTAAGCCATCCACCAACTTTTTCCAGGTAGCGGGGTGTAGTAGTGCGGAACCCTTTTGTATTGGCCGTAGTGGCAACCGGGCCACCGTCGCCACTGCCACTGATCAGCGCGAGTTTCTGGTTGAAAGAAGGCGCAAAATAGTTGATAACAAGCCAAATGCTCATGACAGGTACCAGGATACTCAGTACAAAACAGGTCACTAAGTGAAAAGTGAATTCAAAATGGCAGAGGAACTGCCAGCTGCCTGCAAACCAGTAAGGTGGTAATAGCCATGCCCAGTATGTGCCGTTAATGCGAAAATTTTCAAGAGCTGCCTTATTGATCAGCCGTGGAACCAACTGGTAACCACCATAAAAAGCAACGGCGAAAAATATCTGGAAATAACTGATGATGGTCTTGAACCTCTCAGGTGTTGTGACTTTTAAGATGAAGATATACAAAGCATTGATAAGAAAAATAGCAAACAGGGTAGCAGCAATGATCATGAATACAAAGGGAATGATGGCCATAGCTCCCTGTTGTATGCCGATCATACTTATTCCCGGAATGGTCATGGGGAGTACTAATTTGGACACATGAATGATAATATGCAATAACCGGGCTAATACAAAGGTTTTGTCATTCACAGGTTTGGGTAGGATGATCGTATTATCTCTTACATCTATCAATACAGAGGTAAAATCGGCGATCAGGGTTGATGACAGGATGAAAATGTAAAAAGAAAAATAAATGGTCAGCTTGGTCACATAATCATGCCCCGCAATAAAGCTGATTAAAAAGAAAAGCCCCATAAAAACAGCAAAGAGCATGGTTATGACGGTTGCCCCTTTTACAGGTTTATCCTGGCTCCTTCTTTGTGTTTGTTGTATGCTGCTGGGCCTCCTGTCATCCATGATCAGTTTGGCAGTAAGGATGGCGTGGAGATGGGGTAGGTTGATACCCATTTGCCGGTAGAGTGATTTTGGTAACAGGAGCAGGTAAAGAAGACCTTTATTGACGATGTTCATAATAGTAGCTGTTAATTTTCAAAAGCGCTCATCAACTGGTTGGCTGCATCAGATAGCGATTCATGGGCAGTAAGGTGAGCGAAGATCTGTTCCAGGCTGTGGTTGCCCTGCTGTTGCTTCAATTCATCAAAGCTGCCATCGGCAATAACGATACCCTCATTGATCAGTATGATCCGGTCGCTCACTTTTTCTACGATATCCATCATGTGACTGCAATAAAAAATGGTCTTGCCATCTTTGGCCAGTTTGCTGATCAGTTCTTTAACAATGATCACACTATTGGCATCTAATCCGCTCAACGGCTCATCCAGAATAATGATATCAGGGTTGTGCAGAATTCCTGCTATGATCAATACTTTCTGTCGCATCCCCTTACTGAAGGTGTCCATACGCTGGTGCATATTACTATCAAGCCCAAATGCTGCGAGCATTTTCTGCATGCGCTCTTCTGCGAGTGCTGTGGGCATATCGTATAGTTCGGCCATAAACCCGAGAAATTCGACAGGTGTTAATACTTCATAGAGTTCTGCCAGCTCAGGAACATATCCTACCAGGCGCTTTACAGCGACGGGATCGTCCTTAAGATTGATTCCTTCTACATATACCTGGCCATCAAAATCTGAGATAAGTCCGCACAGGATTTTAACGGTGGTGCTTTTGCCTGCTCCATTAGGGCCTATGTAGCCAATGACCTGACCCGGATAGATGCTGATGTCTATCCCCTTCAGCACTTTTTTATCACCATAGCTTTTGTGCACATTTTCAAGACGAATGATGGGTTCCATAGGCCTTTTTATTACAATATGCTGTGCTTTCTTTTATTATCCAAAAACAGTTATTCCCAACCTGCAAAAGGTAACTCAAGGCTTACAGTTTGTGGTTGCTTGTTTGTAGTTATTTTTGGGAGATGAAAGAGGCATTGATTAAACTGCATATTTCCGTGTTCCTTGCAGGGTTTACCGGTGTGTTGGGGATGCTGATAGGGTTGAATGAGGGATTGCTGGTCTGGTATCGTATTGTGATCACAGTGGTAACCCTTTTCGCTTTGCTGCAATGGAAGAACCGCTTTCACAGGATACCGGCGTCTAGCGTATGGAAACTGTTTGGCATTGGCGCATTGATTGCCCTGCACTGGGTTTGTTTTTATGGCAGCATCAAAGCTGCCAATGTATCTATCGGACTTGTATGCTTTGCTTCAACTGGTTTGTTTACTGCCCTGCTGGAGCCACTGATGACCACTAAGAAGTTCAGCCTGGCTGAAACAGGTCTGGGATTGATCAGCCTGCTGGGGATCTGCCTTATTTTTAGCTTCGATGCACGCTACCGTACCGGGATCATTGTTGGTATTGTGTCTGCGATCCTTGCAGCCCTTTTTTCTGTGCTCAATAAAAGGAATGTACAGGTAGCGCCGCCACAAACAATGATGCTCTATGAACTTAGCGGCGGGTTGCTGGTCCTGACATTATTAATGCCCCTTTACCTGCATTATTTTCCGGTGGACAGTATATGGCCAACATGGAGCGATTGGGGATGGTTGATGATCTTAAGCTGGCTTTGCACTGTATTGGCAATGGACCTGATGCTGCAGGCCCTGCAAAAAGTATCTGCATTTACACAAAACCTAAGTCTCAACCTGGAACCGGTGTATGGCATATTGCTTGCTTTTGCATTGTTTAGAGAAAATAAACAGCTGAATGCCAGTTTCTTTATCGGGTTTACATTGATTGCCCTCTCCGTTGTATTGCAGATGTGGCGGATTGCAAGAAACCGCAGGGCTGCTTTTCGGCCCAAGCCTTACTTCAACTGAAAATCAACCTGTGTACTTCCCCATGCAAGGGATACTTTGCCTGATTTGTCAATAGCATAGGTCAGTTTTTCTGTAGCATATGCGGGTTTGCCTGGTTTTACTTTTACACGCAAGGCATCATCCGCTTCCTTATAGCTGAAAGCGCCCCACTGTTTCCAGGTTTTATTGAAGATGAGAGTCCAGTCATCCCCATTATCAATAGTAAAGAAGGCATATTTTCCGGCAGGTAATGGTTTGCCATCTACCGTTACATCTTTGCTCACTTCAAATACAGTAGCTTCATTGGCTCCTGCACGCCATACTTTTCCCTGCATGGGTTCTACATCTTTCCCCATGGTCCGGCCTTTCAGTGAAGGCTGGCTGTAATCAATGCTTACCACCGTTCCGTTTGCAAGGGTTTCTGTTGTTTTTGCAGCGGGGCTGGGCCTGGAATTCTGCGCAGATAGTGTGAGAGTGCTTAACAGTAATGCTGCTACGGCGGTCAGCATGAATTGCTTTTTCATAGAGATTGTTTTATTTGTAAGGGAAGTTAGTAAAACGGATGCAGCAGGCAGGAAGGTTTATGACGAATGGTAGTATCAGTTTACAACCGCAAAATCAGGCCTTTTCATAAACTGGCTATTGTATTTAAAGCGGAGGTCTGTATTAAACGTAATGTTCCAGGGTGTCATATTACCGGTGGTACGTGGAAAATAAAAGGCTTTGAGCTCCATGGTGCCAAATACAAGGTTCTCATTACGCGTTCTGACACCACCACCTACGGCAGTATAAATATCACCCTTGCTGAAATTGGTGCCAAGCAGTTTAAGATAAGAGGTATTTACAAAGGTGAAAGGTGCAAAACTGAAACCGAAAAACTTCCAGGTATTGTAAAAGACAGCTTCCCAGTTCAGTGAGGCTCTTATGGATGCTTTGATGTTCTCATTGTTCAGTTCAGGAATGCCATAGATGCTGGATAAGCGTAAAGGTTCATTCATAACGGTTCTTACCTGCATAGTAGTGCTGCCACTTATAAAATGACGCAAAAGCCACCTGCTGTTCCGCAGCTTTCTTAGTTTGGTAAAATATTCAATACTGGTCAGAAAACTGATGTCTTCTAAATTACCCTGGTAAAAATAAGTGCCGGCCCGGAGTGTATAATTGATATAGTTCTTCCTGTCTGAAAAATAATTGCGCTGGTAATCAAATCCTACATAGGGCCTTGGCACAGCATTACGATTGATCCATCCTCCTGTTAATGAAAGACTGAAACCGTCAGGAACGTCTTCGTTACGTCCGAAGCCATATAAAAAATTGGTGTGGTAATAATCCTGTTCAAAAATCGTGAACGACCCAAGCACACCGGTGACATTTGAATAATGAATATTATAATTGTTTTTATACAGGTCGGGTATATCGGTGAATTGCTGGTAGATACCCCTCAATGCAATGAACCGTTTTAACCTTGTTCTGAAATTATCCTGTACCCGTTTGCTTGCGCCAATGTTATAGCCTGCCCATCCATCCAGTATGCGGTACTTGTATTTGAAATCAGACAGGTATAATGAATCCTTTAGATAGCCGTTTTCGGTATAATGCAGTGCTGCTTCAAATCCACCGGTCCAGGTATGGTAAGGGCTCACTAAGGGAAGGTCGCCCCGAAGATATACTGCCCGTTCTTCACGCCGGCCGCTGTTAAATGCCGGCGCCTCATTATGGTACCCGGCGGCCAGGTTAATAAAAGTGCCCGCGAAATTCCTTTTTTTATATTCAATACCAATCCCGAATGCCGGATAGCGTTCCAGGTCGTACAGGTTCTGCACCTGGAGCCGGTCGCCGGTGCCCAGTACATTATCATCATTCACCTCAAAACTGATATTCTTGACAGAGCCAGCATCTATACTACCCCCGATTGGAAAGACGTCTTTGCATATTACCAGCACATCGACGGAATCTTTATTGTCTGATTCTTTGACAACGATACGTGCATCCTGCAAATAAGTGAGCTCACGTAAGAACCGTTCATTATCGGCCATTAGGTAGGGATAAAGTGTATCGCCTTTGGAAAAGAAAAGATTATTGAGGATCACCTGTTTGCGGGTACTCGTATGCAACGCATCGCCAAAATCGTTGAAGAGGTTACGGGTTGTTTTTGCCGTATCATTCACCGATTTATTAAAACCAAGCTTTTTGATTTCAATGTTCCGTATGATTCGGCCTTCATATTTCCTGAAAACGGAATCGTTTTTGACAGCGCCATTGACAGCTATCACAGGATTGGGGTTATTCACCGAGATACTCTTGCCCAATTTGCCTAACCACCCCTTTTTACCGGCCAGGAAAAAAGCAGTATCGGGCTTGTCTTCCTGGGCCCGGGCGGTATCCGCACAAAGAAAAAGCAGCAGGCATACAATACATGTAAAGCGCATATAGATAGACAACTGCTGCATGATTTCCTGCTGATAAAAATATTATAAACACGGTCAAGTTAATTCATCAAGACGTAACAAAATACAAAAGCCGTTGCCTGTTATGTTAAAAAACAGCACCCAGATACAGACGAAGGATGGCCCCGGCTATAGAAAAACGCAGGCCTCCGGGACATTTTTGGCACGAGTTTAGATAAAACTAGGTTAAACCGGTAAAGATTGATTAACCAAACACATTTATTATGAGACAGTATTTAGTTAAAACGATGGGCCTGGTTACCTGTGTAACCATATGTGCGCTTGCTTCCTTTGCACAGGACAGTTCGCATCATACGCAGCCGGCAAAACTATTTTCGGGCACGCAGGGATACAGGGCATGGTCCATCGGCATACATGGTGGTATGCTGGCCCCCGCTTTGGGTATTGGCGGAAGGAACGATTTCTCCAAATGGAAACCCACTTTTGGTTACGGCTTCTACATCAAAAATCAATTATCACACCATTTTGGATTACAGGCAGAATTTTTGAAAGGTACGTTGAAAGCTACCAATGAAAAGCCAATCGGTAACGGCACACCACCACAAAGCCCTTATTCTTCTTTTGAAACAAAACTGAACTGGTCTGCGGCATTAACCGGTGTTGTAACAGTTAGTAACATTAACTGGACGCAGATGAAGACAGTTGTGCAGCCTTATGTAAGCTTGGGCGCTGGATTGATCGATTACAATCCAACCCTGGTTACCAACAGCGGAACCACCATCGATTATAAATCCAATGGCAGCATTAAGGAATTTTTTATACCGGTGGGACTTGGTTTGAAATTCAATGTTTCGCAAGGCGTTAATCTTGACCTGGGCTATACGATGAATTTTGTTGATGGTGATAACCTGGATGGGTACTACAAATCACCTTATACAGGGGACAAATTTGGTTATGGGCATCTGGGCCTGGAATTTGCCTTGGGCAACAGGTCAAAACCGCAGTTGGCTACCCACAACCCTGCGGCCCAGCTGGCCAATGATCTGAGAGATCAAAATGATGCACTACGTGCAGTTGTGGCTGCTAATGAACAAAAAATGCAGCAGGGGCTTTCACAGGTCAATGCTTTAAAAGATGAGTTGGATAAAATGAAGCTGGATTCCGATAAAGACGGTGTGTCTGATTACTTTGACAAATGTCCGGGTACACCTGCAGGCGTGAAAGTAGATGGAGCGGGTTGTCCGTTGCCCAAGGATACCACCGTGGTGAAAGAACAAAAATATTATGTAACAGAAGAAGATAAGCGTATTGTTAATGAAGCCATCAGGAACCTGGAATTTGATTTCGGTAAGGCCACCATACGCACTAAATCCTATGCAACGTTGAACAAGGTGGCAGAGATCCTCGTTAAGAAAGGGTTTAGCCTGAAACTGGCAGGACATACAGATAATGTTGGATCAGCTGAAGCCAACCTGAAACTGTCGAAAGACAGGGCCGAATCAGTCAAATCATATTTGATATCACAGGGTGCCAATCCTTCCCGCATAGAAGCGGTAGGATACGGTAAAACGCAACCGATCGCCAGCAATAAAACTGCAGCAGGAAGACAAAAAAACAGGCGGGTAGAGTTCACGCTATATTGATAGCGTCTATATCATATGACTAAACACAAAGAGGGCCCTGTATATACAGTAAGCCCTCTTTATTATTGAAGCAATTAAAGTCCGCTATTTTTTTCCTATTCTTTTTTTCAGATCAGCAATAGGCAAATTGATCTGCCTGCCTGCCTGTTTACCATGACGGTAAGTGATCACTTTTAAAGTAGCTGCATCTTTGGGTACCAAAAGAGGACTGGTGTATTTGGGATAATAGTTATCCGGGTTTGATTCGTCGAAAGAATAATAAATATCCAGGTCCTCTATTTCTTTATCCAGGTTGGCTATTAAGTTTCCCTGCGCATCAGTGCCGGCACTGATAATGGGATCGTATATACCCTTTGCATATTTTATGCCTGCCTCATCCATCCGTGGAAACAGGTGCTGCACACGATTGGCAAAATCATTCCAGTTCTTTTTGTCTTTTGGCGACCACAAGGTTTCTGCTATTGCCAATCCCCTTGGCCATGTCATATATTGAACGCTACGGTAATTGGCGATTTGTTCTGTCCACAGGTTACCCTGTCCGCCTAATATGAATTTGGGATCAACTCCTTCGGGTAAGGGATCGAACTGGTAGGTTTTGTTCAGGCGAAGGCCCGCATATACAGGTGGTTCTACACTGGGTTCGCCCTGGTAATAATCCAGGTACACGAAATCGGTGGGTGACATCACTACATGGTGATTCATTTTAGCTGCGGCTATACCGCCTTTCATGCCGCGCCAGCTCATGACAGAAGCATCCGGCGCCAGTCCGCCTTCTAATATTTCATCCCATCCCATCATTTTTTTCCCTTTGGATTGAATGATCTTTTCCACGCGTTTTACAAAATAGCTCTGCACTTCATCCATTGTTTTTAAGCCTTCTTTTTCCATCAGGCCTTTAATGGCATCATTCTTTGCCCATAAATTTTTTGCACATTCATCGCCGCCCATGTGGATGTATTCAAATGGAAATAGTTGCGCCACTTCTGTAAATACTTTATCGAGGAACGCATACACTTGTTCATTGGCCGGGCAAAGATTGTTGTCTGCCAGCGCTACTGGACCGCCTCCGCTCCAATCCATGAACCGGTCACCGGCATTCACATGGTAATTGCCGGGCGTACAGCTTAATTCAGGATAGGAAGCAATCGCCGCCATACTGTGCCCGGGTATATCAATTTCCGGCAAAATGGCTACATACCTGTCTTTGGCATATTGAACCAGTTCCCTGATATCTTCCTGTGTATAAAAACCGCCGTATGTTTTGGGTTCATTGGGGTCAGGTGCGGGTGTGTTGCCCCATCTGCCTTCACGTTTCACTCGCCATGCGCCCGTTTCTGTCAGCCTGGGCAGGCTCTTGATCTCGATCCGCCAGCCCTGGTCATCTGTAAGATGCAGGTGCAACAGGTTGTATTTGTATCTGACCATGTCATCAATGAATTGCTTCACTTCCTGTTTGGTAAAGAAGTGCCTGCTCACGTCAAACATCAGTCCGCGCCAGCCAAGCCGGGGCTGATCGGTAATGGATACACAGGGGACTGACCATGTGATATGCTTTACTACAGACCGGCTTTCTATTTCTTTGGGAAATAATTGCAATAGGGTCTGAACAGCATAAAAAAGCCCTGCTGGTTTATTGGCCTTTATGGTAATGTTTTTCGGCGTTACAGCAAGTTGGTATCCCTCTGTGCCCAATGCTGCGTCGGGTATGGCCAGCAGGCTTATATGAATGGCAGCGGCAGGAGCATTTTTTGCAATAGTACAATTATAGCCTGTAGGAGTGGAGAGTGCGCCGGATAATTGCCGGGCTATTTTCCAGGCTTCGGTATCCGTTCCTGTTACATTGATCAGTGTATTGGGCTTTAAAATAAAGGAGCCTGGTTGTTGGGTCAGGGATGCCGGAAAGGGCACCAGGTTGAACGTAGGACTGCCTGGTTGGGCCTGAACAGCAATCATGCAGAACCCGGCGCAGACCAGCGCAAGTATTTTTTTCATGAGCAATGATTTTTAAAGCAAAAGGTATTGATAAAATGGGAGGCTGACAAAAATGCCCGGTACTTAATGTAACGGGCATTGCTTGTATGCTTAATTTTTAAAAAGAAATACTATTTTATTTCTTCTGTGCTTGCTGTACAGACGGGTAATGGTCAATGGTTTCAAACACATTTCTCGGGTCTTGTTTCAGCAGGCTGATAAATTTCCTTAATGAGTCGGTAAACTGGGCCTTTTCAAATAACCTGTCGTGCGAAAGAATAACAATGGCATTTTGATCATTGGTATTACCGTCATCAAATTTCTGGTTGATCCTTTTGACCATTTCAACGGCACTTTCCTGCGGTGCTTTTATTTTCTTTTGCTGACCCCATTCCAGGTCCCAGCCAATTATGTTATAACCTAAAGAATCCAATTGCTTAATCAACGGATTGTTGGCTTTTTGTCCGCGGATATTACCATGGAATGCCCATGTGTTATTACCCGGCAGGCGGATGATCTTCACGGGTATCTGCAATTCTTTCTCATTCCTCAGGAAATCCTTTAAAGCACTATCGGGCATGGAATAGAATTTGGCGTATTTGTCGTTAAAACCGTGGCTGAAGCTGTGATTGGCCAATAAGAACTGGGGATAGCCATTGCGGATTGAATCGATCAGCCTTTTTTTCAAAGGCCCAACCTGGTTAAACCCTACTGCGAAGAAAGTGGCTTTTACTCCTGCCTCATGAAAGATGGCTTTACAATTCGTGGTTCCCGGTGGTTGCGGTGAATCGTCCCAGGTAAGGAAAATATATCTTTTGGAACTATCGTATTTAATAGGGCTTCCCGGAACAGGTTTAGCCACTGCTGTTTTTGTTGAATCGGATGCTGCTTTATTGCCTCCGGGTTTGTTGTTACAGCTGGCGAGTAACGCCATACAGAAGCCCAGTTGCGCAAGGATTTTCATAGTTTTCATAATGGTACAGAATGAGTTAAGCGCAAATATATTGTATTTAAACTTTTCAGCTACCTGAACCGCTCCGAAATGGTATAACAGACCTTATCATTGATGCGCCTGAAAATATCATCATTGATCCTTCGCAGTCTTCTCTGACGCCGATTGGCCAATAACCTGCCTTCACTGTCAAAATATTGTGGCTGGGAAAAGAAAGTAAGGATGTAATATTTCTTATCAGAGAAGGGAAGCCGCCATAGCAGGGGCTTCATGGAAAGAAAGACCATATTTCGTTTCTGCTCATCTGCATAATAATCAAGGTTGTTGATCCAGACACAGTGAATGGCTTTCATTTGATTGATGAGCTTCATGATACGCACAGTATCCAGTTGGTATTTGGACAGGGTGTCGCGTAGCCTGGGCTCGTCCATGTCAAATTCGTAAATGTATTTGAGTGTATCCGTAATGATGGTCAGTGAGACATAGCTTAGATCCCTGTCGGTGAACTCAACTGCAAAGGGCCTTTGTTTATAGAGCGCCCGGTAAGATTGTTCAATAGTGTTCAGGGCCTGTTCATTTTCATAGTAATAACCGGCTGTTAATTTTTTTGATGAAGCACAGGAGCAAAGGCCTGCAGCCATACAGATGAGCAATAAGCTATATAATATGGCCTTATTTCTTTTCATGAATGTTTTTTTTGCTACAGTGTGTAACACCAAATATCAATCTTTCTAAAAATGATCTTGTTACCTGTTGCAGGCTGTGCGCGCCATAATCCCAATAAATGATATTAATCATGCCATTGCTTGCTTCTTCAATGTTTTCCAGTAGGATGAAATGGGTGGGGATACCCGGCTTGATGACCCGGTGGTCTTTCTGATACAATGCCATATTGTTTACATAAAGTACCACAATGCCTGTCTGTAATTTTTCTTTAAGGTATGCATAAAGGTCATCGGTGCGGATACGTATCAGATCGGATCCCTTTGCCTCTACGTGGTAATTGAAGAGCGACCTGATCATGTGGTTGAATTTTGAATAGTTGGTAGCTGCCCAGAACCGGTTTTCATCACCCATATCAAAATGCCGGTCAAAGAAATTGAGGTACCCCTTGAAATGATCGGCCAGGCAAAGGAACCAGAGCTGGTCAGCGTGACGGATATCGAGTTCTCCTTTAAAAGTAAGCCTTCCTGCAGCCTGTTTAATTTCAGGAGAGGGGTTGATCCATACCCTGCCTATTTTAACTTTTCCTTCCAGGTATAGTTTGAGCAAATGCTTTACAAAACCCAGCGGGTCGTTGTGCAATGGGATATAGGTAACGGCTGCATAAGCACAGAAATTGGTGTTATTGCCTTCGTGCAGGCCATCAGGGTTGTATATATTATTCTTCAGGTTTTGAAGGAATAAAGCGGGCCTGACATTAGGCCAGTAAGCACTTGATGGAAGCTCTTTTATTTGCTGGATGAATGCAATGGCCTGCGCCTGTGTAGAGGAAGGTGTTGTATCACGTGCTGGGCGGGGACCGGCGGCTAAAGAAGGTATTGTTTGCAACGAACAGATCAGTAAAAGAAAATGGGTAATATCTCTCACCATAGTACGAAAATAAAGAAATCAGCAACAAAAAAGCCCAACACTTAATGGTTGGGCTTTTTCGCCAAATCCGCCATCAGCCATTAATACCGATAGTGGTCTGCTTTGAACGGTCCGGCTTTTGGAATACCAAGGTAAGCGGCCTGTTCATCGGTCAGTTCATCTAACTGGGCGCCAACTTTAGCGAGGTGCAAACGGGCCACTTTCTCATCTAAGTGTTTAGGCAGCACATATACCTTGTTCTCATAGTTCTTGTGGTTGTTCCACAATTCTATTTGTGCAAGGGTCTGGTTAGAGAAAGAATTACTCATGACAAAAGAAGGGTGACCGGTAGCGCAACCTAAGTTAACCAGGCGACCTTCGGCTAAAACGATCACGTCTTTGCCGTCAATGTTGTAAAGATCAACCTGTGGTTTGATGGTGTCTTTGGTATGACCATAGTTGTTATTCAGCCAGGCGATATCGATTTCAATATCGAAGTGTCCGATGTTACATACGATGGCTTTGTCTTTCATTAAACGGAAATGCTTTTCTGTCAGCAGGTCACGGCAACCTGAAGCAGTAACAATGATATCGGCTTCTTTCACGGCATCAACCATGCGTTTTACTTCAAAGCCATCCATGGCAGCCTGTAAGGCACAGATAGGATCGATTTCTGTAACAATCACGCGACAGCCGGCGCCACGTAAAGAAAGGGCAGAGCCTTTACCCACGTCTCCATAACCACCTACCACGGCAACTTTACCCGCCATCATGACGTCGGTAGCGCGACGGATTGCATCAACCAGTGATTCCTGGCAGCCGTATTTGTTGTCGAATTTAGATTTGGTAACAGAATCGTTTACGTTAATGGCAGGGATAGGTAAAGTGCCTTTAGCCATACGCTCGTATAAACGGTGAACACCTGTAGTGGTTTCTTCACTCAGGCCCTTGATATGCTGCACCAGTTCAGGGTATTTATCGAATACGATATTGGTTAAGTCACCACCATCATCCAGGATCATGTTCAGCGGGCGGTCGGCGGCGCCAAAGAACAGGGTTTGTTCAATGCACCAGTCGGCTTCTTCCAGTGTCTGGCCCTTCCATGCAAATACACCAATACCTGCAGCAGCAATAGCAGCGGCGGCCTGGTCCTGCGTTGAGAAGATGTTGCAGGAGCTCCATTTTACTTCAGCGCCCAGTGCAACCAGTGTTTCAATCAATACAGCTGTCTGGATGGTCATGTGCAGACAACCGGCAATGCGTGCACCTTTCAATGGCTGTGAAGCGCCATACTCGGCACGCAAGCTCATTAGACCGGGCATTTCTGCTTCAGCAAGACGGATTTCTTTGCGGCCCCAATCGGCCAGGCTGATGTCAGCCACTTTGTATTTCAGGCTGAAATCGATAGATGTGGTAAGTGTAGACATAATAGCTGTTTTAAGAGTCACAAATGTATAATTTATAGAATAAAATGCCAGTTATCTAATTTTATTCAGGAAAAATATTATGTTTTTGTATATTTAAAAGAATAAATGCATAGTTAATGATGGCAAAACAGTCAAAAAAAGAAGATTCCACTGATGCCCGTTTTTCGCTGGATGAAAAGGATATGGCCATACTGCGGGTACTCCAGCAAAACGGAAGGGCTACAGTAAAGGAAATTGCCGACCAGGTGCACCTGAGTACGACGCCTGTTCATGAACGGATCAAGCGGATGGAAGAAACCGGCGTGATCAAACAGTACGCTGCGCTGGTGGATCATTCCAAAGTCAGGAAGGGGTTAATGGTGATCTGCTATGTATCACTCAAGCAGCATAATAAAAATGCAGGCGCCAGGTTTATCCGCCATATCCAGGAGCTGCAGGAAGTGATCGAATGCTATAATATTTCCGGCGAATTCGATTTCATGCTGAAGGTTGTTACCGAAAGTATGGATGCTTATTATGATTTTCACGTCAATAAACTAAGTCAGTCTGAAAACATCGGCCAGGTGCAGAGCGTATTTGTGATGGGAGTGATCAAGCAGACACATGTGCTGGTGTATTAAGAACGGATGGATTGTCCGGTATTATAATGGCAGTTGCATGATGTAATCGTTCATTAAATAGCCATTACCAATGTCAGTATCGGCTTCCTTCAGGATGGTGAAGCCATGCTTTTCATAGAAGCCTTTTGCATTATTATGGCGGTTTACCTGGAGTAATAATTGTGTGCCGCCATTTGTTTTTGCGTAACGGATCACCTGTTGCAACAAGGCTTTTCCTGCACCTGTTTTTTGTGTGTCCGGTATAACGTATAGTTTGTGCAGTTTGAAAACGGTCTTCCCTTCGTCCGATACACCGGCAAATCCATGGGCCTTGTCATTCAGCTCTGCCATATAGAATTGATGACCCTGTTGCATTTGTTCACAGAGTGTATTTTCACTGTACATCCATTGCAGCATATAATCTATCTGTTCCTGCGACAGGATTGGGCCATAGGTTGCAGGCCAGGTGGCTTGTGCAATATGCCTGATGGCAGGTATATCAGCTGCAGTTGCTTCGCGGATGATCAATTGCATTTCCATGTGTTATTTTTTCGGCGGGAAGAGTTTTTTATTCAGCCAGTGTGCCAGGTAAGCGCTTCCAATACCTACAGCCGCACCGGCTATGACATCGGAAGGGTAGTGCTGCCCCAGGTACATCCGGGAATAAGCCACACTGGTGCTCCAGGCATATAAAGGTACGGTTACATACCATTTTTTACATTGGATAGATACGGATGCTGCGGTAGAAAAAGCTGTGGATACATGCCCGGATGGGAATGATTTATCGGTTTCCCAGACATCGGGGTGAATATCCGGGTAAGTGACATAAGGCCGCGGCCTGCCTACGATTGTTTTTAGTCCCTGCGTTACAATGGTGGCTGCTAGAAGGCTTCCTGCCACCTCGTAAGCTTTTTGCATCAGCTTTTTGTCTTTATTGAAAAGCGAAACGGCTGCAATGCTTAAGGGAACTGCAATCGCAATGGGTTTGGTGGTATTTGAAAGACCCTTCCACAGGTCACTGGAAGGGTTAGGGGGATTGATATTTCTCAGCATATCCACTTCCCATTGTGCCTGGGCAAAACTTTGTACAGTAAAAGAAAAGCACCCTACGATCAGTAAGATGCTCTTATAAAATCCTGTTAATGTCAGTTTCATGGTATAATATTACGTTCAGGTCTCCGAGCTGCAAAAAAATATTACATCATCGCGCGTTAAAGATGCTGTAAACTTTCTTCTATTGTCTTTATTCTTGCAGCGGCATCTGCCTGTTTTTTTCTTTCCAGTTCCACTACTTCGGCTTTCGCATGCTGAACAAAGCGTTCGTTGCTGAGTTTCTTAGTTACGCTTTCCAGGAATTTATGCTGGTAATCCAGGTCCTTCAGCAATTCAGCTTTTAGTGCGGCTGTATCTATCTGCTGTGCTGTTTCAATAAAGAATTTATCTTTTTCCACTGCCACTACGATACTAGTGGGTATCGTATCTGTTGTATATTGTATAGATTCCGCATTTACCTGTTTGGTGAGAATGTTTTCTATTGCCTGGTAACTTTCCTTGTTGCTGGTCTGTATATGCAGTTTGATGCTGTCTTTCGGTTTAACCTGGTTTTTATTTCTTGCATCCCGCAAAGCTGAGATCACCTGCTTCAATAATTCGCCTTCCTCCAGTATTGTTTTGTCAGCACTCCCCGGTGCCGGGTATTGTTTTACACACAGGTCATCAGTTTTGTCTGCCAACTGGTGATAAATCTCTTCAGTGATAAATGGCATGAAAGGATGCAGTAATTGTACCAGGTCTTCAAAATAACTCACTGTTTTCTCATATACTACTGCATCGACTGGTTGTTCGAATCCGGGTTTTACCCATTCAAGATACCAGCTGCAGAAATCATCCCATATCAATGAGTAAATGGTCTTTAAGGCTTCGCTCAAACGGAACTGCACCATGAGGTTGTTTACTTCTGCTTTTACCTGGTTAAGACGATTGTCAAACCAGGTGAGCGCGAAATCGTTGGTTGCAAGGTGTGAAGTGTTAGATTCGGATTGCCGCCCTTCCCACATCTTCACCAGCTTCAGTGCATTCCATATTTTATTGTTGAAATTTCGTCCCTGTTCCAATGCCGATTCATCGAACAGGATGTCGTTACCGGCAGGGGAGGCAATCATAATGCCAAAGCGAACAGCATCGGCGCCGTACTGGTCAATCAAGGCCAGCAGATCGGGCGAATTGCCCAGGCTCTTGCTCATTTTTCTTCCCAGTTTATCGCGAACAATGCCTGTGAAATAAACGTCTTTGAATGGCTTCTCGCCCATATACTCATACCCGGCCATGATCATGCGCGCCACCCAGAAAAAAATGATTTCCGGTGCTGTCACCAACGTGTTGGTAGGATAATAATATTTTACTTCCGCGTTACCGGGGTTGGACAAACCGTTAAATACTTCGAAGGGCCAAAGCCAACTGGAGAACCAGGTATCCAGGCAATCATCATCCTGTCTCAATTCCTCCATGGTAACTTTCGACTTTCGACTTTTGAATTGTTCAAGCGCTTCCTCTTTCGTTGCAGCAACCACACAAGTCCCATCCGGTGCATACCAGGCCGGTATCCTGTGCCCCCACCAGAGCTGGCGGCTGATACACCAGTCTTTGATATGCTCCATCCAGTGGCGGTAGAGGTTTTTGAATTTAGCAGGATGAAAATTGATCTCTTCATTCATCACGGCATCCAATGCAGGAGCCGCAATAGCTTTCATGCTTACCCACCATTGCAGGCTGAGACGCGGTTCTACAACGGCATCAGTCCTTTCACTGAACCCTACCTGGTTGGTGTAGTCTTCGATCTTGACAAGATGACCCGCCGCTTCCAATTCCGGCACTATTTTTTTGCGAACCGCTAACCGGTCCTCTCCAATGAACAACTGCGCCGCTTCGCTCATGGTACCATCGTCGTTCATGGTATCAATGATCTCCAGGTTGTATTTCTGTCCCAGCTGGTAATCATTCATATCATGAGCAGGCGTTACCTTCAGTGCACCGGTACCAAAATCCATCGCTACATAATCATCTGCAATAATAGGAATGCGCCTGTTGATCAGTGGCACCAATGCATAGCTGCCATGTAAATGTTTGTACCGCTCATCACCGGGGTTCACACAAATAGCAGTATCGCCCAAAATGGTTTCGGGACGAACAGTGGCAATGGTAATATAAGAACCGGTATTGTCGTCTATCTTGTACTGTAAATGGTAGAGTTTGCTCTGCACTTCTTTATAGATCACTTCTTCATCGCTCAAAGCAGTCTTGGCACGCACATCCCAATTGATCATGCGTTTGCCGCGGTAGATGTACCCTTTTTTATGCAGGTCTATGAATACTTTGATCACTGAATCCGAATATTGCGGATCCATGGTGAAAGAAGTGCGGTTCCAATCGAGGCTGCAGCCGATCTTCTTTAATTGCTGGAGGATGATGCCACCATATTTTTCTTTCCACTCCCAGGCATACTGAAGGAATTCATCCCTGCTTAAAGAAGACTTGGTGATACCCCTTTCCCGCAACATGGCAACTACTTTGGCCTCTGTGGCAATGGAAGCATGGTCGGTTCCGGGTACCCAGCAGGCATTTCTCCCCTGCATACGGGCGCGGCGGACGAGGATATCCTGTATGGTATTATTCAGGCAATGCCCCATGTGCAATACGCCTGTAACATTGGGCGGGGGAATGACAATAGTATAAGACTCTCTGTCATCAGGTTTGCTACTAAAATAGTCTTTCTTAAGCCAATGTTCATACCATTTGGCCTCTGTTTCTCCAGGGATAAAATTCTTACTTAGCATAAAGGATTGCAAAAGTAAGAAAAAAGGCCACGCTGGTATGCCTGGCCTTTTCGCGAATGAGCGGAAATGCTAATCAGCGGGATAATATTTCTATGTTCCACTGCAGGTATAAAACCGGTGTTTCCTGTTCAGTAGTCGTGTTTTCAGTAGATGCAGCATCCGTCATAACGGGTAGTGCTTTGGTCAGGTGTATAGAGCGGCAGCAGGCTGTAGCTGTTTTACAGGCTTCCTTGCCAATGGTATTCAGGCTCTTTTCGCTGCTGCTCATGCAACCGGCTAATCCGGCCAGCACCATGCATATCAACAAAAATTTTTTCATAGCAGGTTATTTCGTTGTCAAAATTAACAGTTGATGATTATTTTTTATGTTAATCATTGTTAATTATGAGGAACGTTTGTGTCATTTAAATGTTACACGGGGGCCTATTATTCAAATAAGTCTCACTAACATGCGTTTCATTACAGTGATCACAAAAAAAAGACCTCCTGCCTGTTTACAGGCCGGTGAGGCGAAGAATCAGTAAGGGGGGAAAAACGTTAACCGTTTCTTCCTTTCCACTCAAAGTAGGAGATCAGGATAACCGCAACCACTACCAATACGATAATGGTGGTATTCCGGGCCCCTTCACTGATGTGAAAATGGTGTTTCGTATGTTCCATAGCATTCAGAGGTTTCGTGCGTAGTCCAAAACGGTCATTCAGAAGGATATGGAGTGGATACGGATTGGAATATAGGCCGGTCAGGTTGTAATGCCTTGTCTAAAAGCATTGCCAGGCTTGAATTGTAAATCTTTGTTGTAAGATATGCTATAATTACCGAATTTACAAACGCGTTTTTGCACATGCAGTTTGCTATTGTTGACATAGAGACCACGGGCGGGTTCCCCCAGCAGCACGGTATTACCGAGATCGCTATTGTATTGCACAATGGCGATGAGATAGAAGGGAAATACGAAACCCTGGTCAATCCCCACCAGTCAATACCAGCGTTTATTGCTAATATGACGGGTATTACGGATGCCATGACAGCCCAGGCCCCTTCTTTTGAAACAGTAGCCCCCCATGTCTACAACCTGTTGCGTGACCGTGTTTTTGTGGCGCATAATGTGAATTTTGACTTCTCTTTTGTAAAATATCATTTGCAACAAGCTGGTTTCCAGCTGCAAACACCCAAACTGTGTACGATCCGGTTAAGCCGTAAGGTATTTCCCGGATTCAGAAAATATGGGCTTGGCCACCTTTGCCGTGAACTGGGTATTTCTATCGAGAACCGCCATCGTGCCGGGGGTGATGCACTGGCAACTTCACAGGTGCTTGACCTTGTTTTGCAGAATAACGGCATGCGCCTGATTAGGGAAATGCTGAAAAAAGAGAACCACTGCCAGTTACTGCCTGCCCATCTTCCTGAAGCCCAGGTGCAGGCTTTACCGCAACAGCCAGGTGTTTATTATTTCCATGATGAAAAAGGAAAAGTGATTTATGTAGGGAAGGCCAAGAACCTGAAAAAAAGGGTGGTGAGCCATTTTACGGGCCTTGATACCAGTAAGAAAAGGCAGGAATTTTTAAGAACCATTCATTCAGTTACACATACGGTTTGCCCGACCGAATTTATTGCCTCATTGTTTGAAAGTGTAGAAATCAAACGGCTATGGCCCATCTACAACAAAAGCCAGAAAAGATTTGAACAGTTATGGGGCATTTATATGTTTGAGGATAATAAGGGTTACCTGCGGCTGGCCATTGATAAAAAAAGAAAGCACCTGGAGCCATTGGCGGCCTTTGGGTTGCTGGTGGATGCGCACCGCATGTTATGGAAGCTGATCAAAACATTTGACCTGCATCCGGTGCTTTGTTTCTTAGATAATAATATACCGGATCAACTACCTCCCGTTGCTGCTTACAATAAAGCAGTGCAGGAAGCGATTAGCTGGCTTAATGCCCAAAAAGAAACCTTCCTGATCAGGGATAAGGAGAGCTGCATATTGGTGGAAGAAGGCATATTTTATGGGATGGGGGTAGTGGCGGATGATACAGACCTTACCCGCTTGGATACCCTGAAAGCCCAACTGACCCAATACCCCGAAAATGAAGTCATCCGATCCATGATACGGAATTATACCGACAAATACCCTGCTAAAGTAGTTCGTATAGCCTGACTTTTTTCTTTCCCGTTCTACCCCTACATTCGCAGCCCTGAAAATTTATTTCAAATTCCAATATTGCTATGACAGAATTTGCCCCATTGATTTCGTCCAGGCTCAACCTGAGGATTACACAGGTTGAAGCTGTGTTAAGTTTGTTTGCAGAAGGCGCTACCATCCCTTTCATTGCGCGTTATCGTAAGGATAAGACAGGGGGATTGGATGAAGTACAGATACAACAGGTACAGGATGAAGCGAAATTCCTGAAAGAATTTACAGAACGCAAGACCTTTATTGAAAAAGCCATTACCGAGCAGGGTAAGATGACAGATGCGCTGCAGGATAAGCTCAGTAACGCTGCAACCATTGCGGAACTGGAAGATATTTACCTGCCATATAAACCCAAGCGCAAAACAAAAGCCCAAACGGCCCGTGAAAATGGATTGGAACCGTTGGCGACCCTGATGCTTGAACAGGGAAATACGGATGTGCAGGCAGCAGCTGAAAAATTCATCAGCGAAAAAATAAAAACGACAGATGAGGCGCTGCAGGGTGCACGCGATATCATTGCAGAAACCATCAATGAAGATGCAAAGGTGCGTGCCAGGCTGCGTAAGCTTTTTGAAGACACGGCTGTCATGCAGAGCAAAGTGCTGGCAGATAAGGAAACGGAAGGAATGAAGTACAAAGATTATTTTGATTTTTCAGAACCGGTTCATAAAATCCCTTCGCACCGCATACTGGCGATCCTGCGGGGCTTTTTGGAAGGATTCCTCCGTATGTCCATTGCTCCCATTGAGGAGGATGCAATAGCGTTGCTGGAGAAACAGTATGTGAATGGGATGAACTCCTGGAGCGATCATGTGAAGAAAGCCATTAAAGACGCTTATCGCCGCTTGCTGCAACCCAGCCTGGAAAGTGAATTCAGAACAGCGCTGAAACAGAAAGCTGATGAAGAAGCGATCAATGTGTTTGCAGAAAACCTTCGCCAGTTGTTGCTGGGCTCGCCATTGGGCAGCAAGCGGATACTGGCTATTGATCCCGGTTACCGTACTGGTTGCAAAGTGGTTTGCTTAGATGAAAAAGGAGGACTGCAAAAAACAGACCTGATCTATGTGCATGAAGCCAACAGGATATATGATAGTGAATACAAGATCAAAGAATTAGTGAAAAAATACCAGATCGAAGCATTTGCTATTGGCGATGGTACCGCTGGCAGGGAAACAGAACAGTTCATTAAAAAACTGGGCCTCGGCCTTCCTGTCTTCCTTGTGAATGAAGATGGTGCTTCTGTTTACTCTGCTTCTGAAACAGCGAGGGAAGAGTTTCCCGGAGAAGACGTCACCGTGAGAGGGTCGGTAAGTATTGGCCGACGGCTGATGGATCCATTGGCAGAGCTGGTAAAAATTGACCCGAAGAGTATTGGCGTTGGCCAATACCAGCATGATGTGAACCAGTTTCGTTTAAAAGAGCGACTGGATCAGACAGTGGTGAGTTGTGTGAACAGTGTTGGGGTGAACCTGAATACAGCCAGCAGGCATTTGTTAAGTTATGTGAGCGGCATCGGTGGTACGCTGGCCGATAATATCATAAAGTACAGGAATGAGATCGGGAAATTTTCTGATCGTAACCAGCTGTTGAAAGTGCCACGCCTTGGTGGAAAAGCATTTGAACAATGTGCGGGCTTTTTACGCATCAGGGAAGGAAACAATCCTTTGGATGCCAGTGCCGTTCACCCCGAAGCATACCATCTGGTACAGCAGATGGCGGCAGACCTTGCTGTAGATGTGCAGGCATTGATAGGCAATGAAGCATTGCTGAAACAGGTGGACGCTAAAAAATACGTTTCTGAACAATTCGGAGAGCTTACCATTAAAGATATTCTCAATGAATTAAGGAAACCAGGACTCGATCCCCGCAGTGAATTGGAACAGTTTGAATTTGCGAATATCTACAAGATAGAAGATGTCAGTGTTGGCATGGTAGTTCCCGGCGCTGTTACCAACCTTACGCGTTTTGGCGCTTTTATAGATATAGGTGTGAAGCAGGATGGCCTGGTACATGTCAGCGAAATCGCACATCAATATATAGCTGATCCGGGAGAGATATTGAAACTGGGACAGAAAGTACAGGTCAAAGTACTGGAAGTAGATATAGCGCGTAAACGGATCGCATTATCGATCAAACAAACCGAAGCAGCGCCTGCGAGAAATGATCGGCAAAAATCTAAAACCCAGCCGGTAAGAAAGGACGCCGACCTGAGTGCTTTGAGTGTAAATGATGCATTGAGTTTACTAAAGAAAAAGTTCGGCAGGTAGTAGCATAACAAATAACCGGATGTTGCAGTTGTTGTAACATCCGGTTATTTGTTATACCCCTCATTTACCCTTTCAATAAAACCGCCACGAGCTTTTAAAATCACGTTTAAGGCGTTGGTTGGTCAGAATTGCTCTTACCATTTCTACAGGCATATTGTTTTCTTTAAGCACCGCATCGTTGAATTGTTTCAATGTCATTTTACCGCCGTCCACCAATTCTTTTTTCAATGCATAGAATTGAAAAGCGCCGGTCATATAGGCCAATTGGTACAACGGGCCATACCCACCTGTAAAGGAGCGCCTTACTTCCCCTTCGGCATTGGCCCTTTCGTGACCAACCCTGCTGACCAGGAAGTCGATGCATTGCTGGGGTGTCCAGTTGCCCAAATGATAATTGAGCGAAAAGATGATCCTTGCACAGCGGTGCATGCGCCAGAAAAGCATTCCAACGCGGTCTTCTGCTGAGCGCGGAAAGTGGTTATCCCACAAAATAAATTCCCAGTACAGCGCCCATCCTTCCGTCCAGAAAGGCGTGAAGAAACGCCGGTAAGGTTTGTACCGGTTATTCATGAAACCCTGTAAATGGTGGCCGGCAATGAGTTCATGGTGTACAGTGGCCCTTGAAAAATGCGGATTGTTGCCCCGCATACTCATCATCCGCGATGCGGAATCCATGGTGTTGGTAGGGTAGGCGATCTGAAGTACTTCACCACCCAGGAAGAAAGGGCTTACCATTTGCTGGGACGGCGACATCATGGTCATGCGCCAGGTTTCTTCTGCTATTGGCGGTATGGTAACCATATCATTCTTTCTGATGAAATCAATTGACTGGTGGTATAAATCCATGATCATCTCCGGCTGCCTTCCTTCGGGTACATAAGTATTCTTCACTTTTTCCAATGCAGCTTTCCAGTTATTCCCAAACCCCATTTCATTGGCTGCTTTCAGCATCTCGGCATCGCACCAGGCAAATTCTTTATTGGCAATAGCAACGAGTTCCTCAGGCGTATAAGGGATCATTTCATATTGCAGTTGGCGAATGAGCTCTTCTCTTCCGATAGGGTTGCCTATAATACCACTGCCGTCATCTTTTTGCAATGATGCTTTGTTCCCGTTGTTCAGTAAAAGATTTGCGTAGGCGGCCAATGAACTGTCAAGCGCCTGGTAATGTGCAGGTATCCATTTTGTAAACAGTGGGTCGTAGCCGTAGTAGAAAGTATAGACGCTTTTTAATGCAGCTTGCAGTCCCTTTACACTGGCTTCTGCACGCAATGCAAGTGGCATATCGATCAGCGGGGCTTGTGCCAGTTCTTTGGATAGTGTCTTTAATCGCTGCTGCATGGCGCCCATCTGTTGTGCAATGCTTTCGCCTGGAAGATAAACACCGCGCCGGCGTAATTTTTCCCATTGGTAAATGCTGTCGGCAAAAGAGAGGTACGGGTATACCCGGATATATTCTTTTTCTTCCTTATCCAATAAACGGAGTTCATTGTCCAACTGGCGTTTAAAAAGAATATAATCCGCCTGGCTGCCGGTTTTCATTTTTTCAAAGTCCAGCTGCTGTAATTGCTTCAGGTAATCTTTGTTGAAAGCTTTGAAACGTTCCCTTCTTTCCGGCGAATTGGCGATGGTATAAAAGCGGCTGAGACTGCCTTTGTCCGCATCGTACTGCACCATCAATGGATGTACTTCACTGGTCTGGTAATAGACGTCATTGGGTTTGCCTGGTTGAGCCATGAGGCAGGTAGTAACAAACGGCAGCAGGAGAAAGCAGGCCACTCTGATCAATGGGTTCATAACAGGTAGGTGTTAGAGCATGAAAATAATAAAAATGAAGGTGACAGGAAGATATGCTTAAAAGTATACATCATCGATCAATAAAATTTCTTTTACATGATTATTGACAAGTGTGATGGCCAGCACATCGAACTGAAGATACTTCCATTGAGGATGTTGGTATTGGTATGCTTCTGCGGCATTACGGAGGTGCTGCATTTTTTCACGGGAGATACTTTCTTCGGGGGCACCAAATTGCAGGCTGTGACGGGTTTTAACCTCTATAAAGTGGAGGCGGCCATTAAGGCAGGCAATGATATCCACTTCCCAGTGCCTGCAGCGCCAGTTTCTTGCAAGGATGGTATAGCCTTTTTGCTGAAGGAAACCGGCGGCTATATTTTCGCCCAGTTGACCGGTTAGTTGATTTTTATTCATCATAACTGCTGATTCTTTTAAGTTGATTTGTTTTATCAGATATTTGTCCTTTGGAACGTTATACGAAAAGGATCAAAGTACCAGTGATGCAACAACACGATAAAATTGTCAGGCTACAAGGTAAGGTTCGGCACTACGCCTGGGGCGGATTCGAATTTATTCCTTCTTTGCTGGGAATAAAAAATGACCAGCACCAGCCGTTTGCCGAATATTGGATGGGAGCGCATCCTTCTGCTACTTCAGAAGTGGCGATAGGGGAAAAGCCTGTTTCCCTGTATGAGCTGATCAGGACTGATCCGGCTGCGATGCTTTCCGAAAAAGTATACCAGCGGTTTGGTGAGTTACCCTATCTGTTTAAGGTATTGGATGTACATGATATGTTGTCCATACAGGTACATCCGTCTAAAATCGAAGCTGAGAAGGGGTTTGATGCGGAAGAAGCCGCCGGTATACCGTTGACTGCACCCCACCGTAATTACAAGGACCGCAATCATAAACCGGAAGTGATGGTTGCTTTGAGCGATTTCTGGCTATTACACGGATTCAAATCGAAGCAAGCCATCGAGAAAGTACTGGATGCAGTGCCGGAGCTTAAGGTGTTCCAGCCTTTTTTCAAAAAAGAGGGTGTTAAAGCACTGTACCAGTTTGTGATGGAAATGGGACAGCAGGAAGTCAACTCCGTTTTAGCCCCATTGGTAAGAAGAGCGCTGCGCCGTAAACAGGATGGCGAGCTGGATAAAAACCAGCCCGATTGGTGGGTGGCTAAATTATATGCAGGCAAAACAGAGACAGGCGATATTGACAGGGGGGTATTCTCTATTTATTTTTTCAATATTGTATCAGTGAAACCGGGTGAGGCAGTATTCCAGGCAGCAGGCATACCACATGCTTACTTAGAAGGGCAGAATATTGAATTGATGGCAAACAGTGATAATGTATTGCGGGGAGGTCTTACGCCCAAACATATTGATGTACCCGAATTGATGAAACACACCCTGTTTGAGGAAGTAGTGCCTGTTGTCATGACCGGACACCCTGTACTGACGGGCGAAACCGTGTATCCCTGCCCCGTACCTGATTTTGGCATCAGCAGGATTGAATTGTCTGCCACAGTATCGTACAACAACCAGGCTTCGTCAATAGAACTTATGCTGGTAACAGAAGGAGGAGCGGTGATCAATAACAGCCTGGTATTGAAAAGGGGTGAGGCGGTGGCGCTTCTGCCCGGTGCAACATACACTATTCATGCATCTGGGTATTGTACACTCTTCAAGGCTTTTGTACCGGGTGTATAATATCTTTGGGATTTTACACTTATTTTTGCCATGAAATTTGCATTACAATGAAAGTCAATCAATCGCTGGTTATCTCACTTATACTGACTGTTTTACTAAGTGCTTTATACCGTATCATGCCTAACAGGCCTTATGGATTTGCGCCACAGATTGCGATTGCCATATTCAGCGGTGCACTGTTCGTGAAAGATAAAAAATGGGCTTTCATCATGCCTTTATTATCCATGTTCCTGTCTGACCTGCTGTATGAAGTTTTATACCGCAACGGCTTGTCTGAGATACAAGGTTTTTACACCGGTCAGTGGGTAAATTACCTGTTGTTTACCGGTATGACGGTATTTGGTTTCATGATCAGGGCAAACAATAAAGTAGCCGGTTCACTGGTTGCTGCTTTGGCTGCACCCACTGCTTATTTCCTCCTTTCAAATTTTATGGTTTGGCTGGGCGGCGGCGGACTGTTGCGCCCCAAGACTTTTGCAGGATTATTATTGTCCTATACAGATGGATTGCCTTTTTATAAGAACAGTGTAATTGCCACGCTTCTGTTTTCGGCCGTCCTGTTCGGTTGCTATTACTTAGTAAAAAATAAAACTGCAAAACAGCAGATAGCTTAAATAGCTTTGATTGATAAATAACATAGCCCCTCATTAAGGGGCTATGTTATTTATCAGTAACTTAGTAGTTATGTACAGTAATACCAGATACCTGCTTGTCCTCAGCTGTTTGCTATGCAGTCTGACTGCAGTTGCGCAACAAAAAACTTATTGTAATCCTGTTAACATCGATTACGGTTATACACCCATTCCTGATTTTTCCACATGGGGAAGACACCGGGCAACGGCAGACCCGGTAATTGTGAATTATAAAGGCGACTATTATTTATTCAGTACCAACCAGTGGGGCTACTGGTGGAGCAATGACATGAGCCAATGGCATTTTGTTTCAAAAAAGTTCCTCCGGCCCTGGAATGCAGGGTATGATGAGCTATGTGCGCCTGCAGTAGGTATCGTAGGTGATACGATGATGGTGTTTGGGTCTACTTATACAAAGAACTTTTCCATATGGATGAGCACCAATCCCAAAGCCAATGAATGGAAACCATTGGTTGATTCTTTTGCTATAGGCGGATGGGATCCTGCTTTCTTTACCGATGACGATGGCAGGCTGTATATGTACAATGGAAGCAGCAACCGCTATCCCTTGTATGGAGTGGAGCTGAACAGGAAGACATTTCAACCGATCGGAACAAGAAAAGAAATGTATTTCCTGGAAGACTGGCGTTATGGATGGCAGCGTTTTGGTGAATACATGGATAATACTTTTCTGGATCCCTTTATTGAAGGCGCCTGGATGACCAAACACAAAGGCCGGTATTATTTGCAATACGGTGCACCAGGCACCGAGTTCAGCGGTTATGCCGATGGGGTGGTCGTTGGTAAAGAACCTTTGGGAGGGTTTACGCCACAATCAGACCCGCTAAGCCTCAAAGCTGGCGGCTTTGCCAGGGGAGCAGGACATGGAAGCACTTTCGCTGATCATTGGAAAAACTATTGGCATGTATCAACCATTGTTATTGCTGTAAAAAATAATTTCGAAAGACGCATCGGTATCTGGCCTGCAGGCTTTGATAATGACGGAGTAATGTATTGCAATACAGCTTTTGGCGATTATCCACATTACCTGCCACATGGAGAAACCGATCATTTACAAAGCCGCTTCAGCGGCTGGATGCTGCTGAACTATAAAAAACCGGTCATGGTTTCTTCCACACTCGGCAGTAATTATGCCAATAATGCGGTGGATGAAAGCATCAAAACCTATTGGAGCGCGGCTACGGGTGACAAAGGAGAGTGGTTGCAATCAGACCTGGGAGAAGTATCCACAGTACATGCCATTCAGATCAACTATGCCGACCAGGATGCTCCATTTCTGGGTAAATCATTGAATGTTTTTCATCAATATATTGTTTATGAATCGAAGGACGGAAAAAAATGGAATGTGCTGGTGGACAAACACAATAACACAACAGACGTACCGCATGACTATATTGAATTGGCAAAACCTGTGCAGACGAGGTATATCAAACTGGAAAACCTACATATGCCTACAGGCAAATTTGCCATCAGCGGACTGCGCGTATTTGGAAAAGGGAATGGGGAGAAGCCGGAAGCAGTCAAAAATTTTTATGTGCTGAGAACCGAAAAGGATAAGCGCAGCGCCTGGTTAAAATGGAACCCGGTAAATAATGCGTATGCTTATAATATTTATTTCGGCACGGCACCGGATAAACTTTACAACTGCATCATGGTGTATGACGCTAATGAGTATTATTATAAAGGGATGGACAAGCTGAAAACCTATTATTACAGCATAGAGTCAATCAATGAAAATGGGGTGTCTGAAAGGACAGCAGTTGCTAAAGTTGAATAGAGGATAGCAAGCGCTTTACTAAACTCCATGAACTTCCTGCTCGTACACCTTATCAATCAGTAAATGTTTGCCATCCGCAGCGCTGGTAGCTAATTCATCACAACGATTGTTTAATGGATTATCAGCGTGACCTTTTACCCAGACGAAGCGGATGTTAAAATCGCGGGAAAGCTGGTAGTAGCGTGTCCAGAGATCTTTATTTTTTTTACCACCTTTAAAATTGGTGCGGATCCAATTGTCGAGCCATTTTTTTTCGACGGAATTCACAATATACTGGCTGTCGGTATAGATAGTAAGGGAAATATGTTTCTTTGTAAGAGATTCCAGCGCTGCAATCACAGCAAGCAGTTCCATACGGTTATTGGTGGTGAGGCGATAACCTGCAGATAATTCTTTTCTTTTATTTCCCCACAGCAGTACCGCCCCGTAACCACCGGGGCCAGGATTTCCGCGGGCAGCTCCATCTGTATAAATAATCAACTGGTGACCTTGCTGTTCGCTCATGGCAGGTAGTATTCTCCTTTCATATACAATACGGCCTCTCCTGCAATAGTAACCCTGTTGCCAAGAAAGCCACACCAGAGATGTCCCTGCCTTTTTGAAAGTTGTATTGCTTTCATGGTTGTTTGCTGTAATTCACCAGCCCAGTAAGGAATGAGTGTGGCGTGTGCAGAACCAGTAACCGGATCTTCGCCAATAACAGAATTGGGTACGAAGAAGCGTGAAACAAAATCTGCTTCATTGCCCCTGGCGGTCACAATAATACCAGTGGTTTCTACCTGGTTCAGGTGATGATAATCGGGCACTACCTGTTCTACTTCTTCCTGGGTATTGTACACTAAAAAATAATCCCTCGATCGCAATACTTTGGCAGGAGGAATATTGAAGCCTTTGAGCAATTCGTTAGGGGCGGGGCTGTCTACCGGCATACGGGCAGGGAAATTCATTTCGAGCAGGTTGCCTTTCTTAGTAACTATGAGTTCACCGCTTTTACAATGAAAAACAATTGTATCTGACGAATGTCCCAGTTCATTAAAGATGACAAATGCCGTTGCCAAAGTAGGGTGACCGGCAAGGTCTATTTCAAACTCCGGTGTAAACCACCTGATATCGTAACTGCCATCTGGTCTTTCTACAAAAAAAGCAGTTTCGGAAAGATTGTTCTCGTTGGCCAGTTTTTGCATGGTAGCTGCAGGTAGCCATGATGTTAGCGGGCATACGGCAGCAGGATTGCCGCCAAAGAGATGATCGGTAAAAGCATCAACGGTATAAATAGGAAATTTCATTGCAGGGTAGAGCGTTTATTGTTTTTGTATCGGGTAAAGTATCGCCGTAAAATTAATAGAATTTCAGTCAACAGTATTTCCTGTGATGATGCTCCCACATTACACCTGGAATACACCTGTTTTCAATGTCTCCAGGTCAGGGTTATGGTCAGCTGCGGCAATGCCTTCTGAAATCACCTGCCTTGTCTGGATAGGGTCTATGATATCATCTACCCAAAGCCTGGCAGCTGCATAGAAAGGAGTTGTTTGTTTTTCGTAACGGTTCTTGATGGTATCAAGCAGTGTTTTTTCCTGTTCCGGTGTTACTTCCTTGCCGTGCGATTTCATGCCTGCTACCTGTATCTGTAACAATGTTTTTGCAGCTTGTTCACCGCCCATAACGGCAATCTTTGCTGAAGGCCATGCATAAATAAACCGCGGATCATAGGCTTTGCCGCACATGGCGTAATTGCCTGCCCCGTAACTGTTGCCGGTGATGATGGTTATTTTAGGCACCACTGAATTGGCTACAGCATTCACTAACTTGGCGCCGTCTTTGATAATGCCATTGTGCTCACTGCGGCTGCCAACCATAAATCCGGTGACATCCTGCAGAAAAACCAGCGGTATTTTTTTCTGGTTACAGTTCAAAATAAAACGGGCCGCTTTATCAGCGCTGTCGTTATAGATCACGCCACCAATCTGCATTTCACCTTTTTTGTTTTTGCTGATGAGCCGCTGGTTGGCCACAATGCCAACAGCCCATCCATCAATCCTTGCATAACCGCATAAGATCGTTTTACCGTATTCCTGTTTGAACTGGTCAAATTCACTATTGTCTGTGATGCGCTCAATAATATCCAATGTGTCATAAGGTTTCAGGTTACCTTCAGGGATGATACCGTATAGTTCTGCCGGATCTTTTTTGGGCAGACGAGATGGCCTCCTGTCAAATCCGGCTTTCGGCTGATCGCCCATTTTGTCTACGATCTTTTTGATATGGTCAAGGCAGGCTTCTTCGTTTTCAAATTTATAATCGGCAATCCCGCTGATGGATGTATGTGTTTCGGCACCGCCCAGGGTTTCATTATCAATCGTTTCGCCAATAGCCGCTTTTACCAGGTAAGAGCCTGCCAGGAATATGCTGCCGTTGCCTTCCACCATCAGCGTCTCATCACTCATAATGGGCAAATAAGCACCACCGGCAACACAGGCGCCCATGACGGCGGCTATCTGTGTGATGCCCATGGCACTCATACGTGCATTATTGCGAAAAATGCGGCCGAAATGCTCTTTATCGGGAAATATTTCGTCCTGCATGGGTAGGAATACACCGGCACTGTCTACTAAGTAGATAATGGGCAATTTGTTTTCCATGGCAATCTCCTGCATGCGGAGGTTTTTCTTACCTGTGATGGGGAACCAGGCGCCTGCTTTCACCGTTTGGTCATTGGCAACGATAACACACTGGCGTCCGCTGATATAACCTATGCCGGCTACTGTTCCACCGGCAGGGCATCCACCTTCTGCAGTATACATGTCAAAACCGGCAAAAATGCCTATTTCGGTAAAGGGGCTGTCTTTGTCGCATAAATAGGCAATGCGTTGCCGTGCAGTGAGCTTGTTACGCTCCTTTTGCTTGTCCATCGCTTTTTTACCACCGCCCAGTTCAATTTTTTCTGTATATCGCTTTACCTGGCTTACTGCCAGTTTCATCCAATCTTCATTACGGTTAAAATCCTGGTTCATGTACGAACAATTGTTAGTTTGTCAAAGATAAGGGAGACTGAATATAATTTATTTGTTGATGGAATAAGAATGTTGATGGAATAAGACAACGTGTAATCACGCTCACTTCTTGTTGTTGTGTTGTTGTGATGCTATGTTTTAGTGTTTTTTCTCTTGGTATTAAAAAATCTCCTTATTTCGCACACTTAAGCATAAATTGCATACTTAAAACAGTATTGTGTTACATTTACACATTAATGTATTATTTTAGCAACTGCTAACCAGCATTTCGTCACCTTTAGAAACCTGATCGCTTGTCAACTGCCAAACAAAATAATCATACTATAGCTGCTGTATCCAAAAGAACTGTTGTGAAAAAGGCTGCTAAAAAGCCGGATGCGCCTGCAACAAAAGCCGCAACCAAAAAAAAGCCTGCTCATAATAAGGGGGTTAAAAAATTAGTCTTTCAATTAAAGTTCCATACTTCATTCGGCCAGGAGCTTTTTATTACCGGTAACCATGCACTATTAGGCAATAATGACATCGAAAAGGCTCTGCCATTACAATACTTTACCAATGAATATTGGCAGATTGCCATTGAATTGAATGAAACCCAATGTGTGGATGCTTCTATTACCTATAATTATATACTTAAAAACGCGGATGGCATCATCAGTTTTGATTGGGGGAATGATAAAGCATTTAATCCTGCCGGGCTTAAAACGCAAGAGACACTTTTTTCAGATGCCTGGAACCACGCCGGTTATTTTGAAAATGCATTTTATACCGAGCCATTTAAACGGGTCTTGTTAAAAGACAACCATACCCCGGTCAAAACAACTGCGGTAAGAACGGTTACACATACATTGAAAGTGAAAAGCCCCCTGCTTCAACAGGGACAAACGATTTGTGTATTGGGTAATGTGGGTGAACTTGGCAACTGGAACACAGGAACCCCTGTTGTCATGACCAGGCCTGCTGAAGAAGATTGCTTTACTGTTCAGTTAAACCTAAGCAAATCTTCTTTCCCTATTGCATACAAGTATGGTATATATGACACGGTTGCCAAACAGTTCATATGTTTTGAAGCTGGTGATAACCGCGTGCTCCATGATGTGGCCGGCAAACAAAAGCAGGTGATTGTCAATGATGGTTTTACGGTATTACCTGATAACACCTGGAAGGGCGCAGGTGTGGCCATCCCGGTGTTCAGCCTTCGCAGCAAACAAAGTCTTGGAGTAGGGGAGTTTACAGATTTGAAGTTGCTGGTTGACTGGGCAAGGGGTACCGGGCTCAAAATGATACAATTGCTGCCGGTGAATGATACAATAGCCACGCATAGCTGGACAGATTCTTATCCTTATGCAGCCATCTCTGCTTTTGCCCTGCACCCCTTATACCTCAATATAGAAAAGATCGGAAGTAAGAATAAAAAACTGCTTAAACAAGTAAGAGACGAAAGGGAAAAACTGAATGCGTTGCCGGTGGTGGATTATGAAGCTGTGATCAAAACGAAACTTGCTTTTATTGCGGAGATCTATCAAGAAGTGCAGGGTCGTTTTTTTGAAAACAAGGATTACCAGGAATATTTTGAACAGAATAAACACTGGCTCATGCCTTATGCTGCTTTCTGTTACCTGCGTGATCTGTATGGTAGTGTTGATTTTAACCAGTGGCCTGCTCATAATACATTTGATCCTGCAACTATTGATCAACTTATTGCAAAACATACAGTCGATATCGGGCTGCAATATTTTATCCAGTACCACTTGCACCTGCAACTGAAAGAAGCAACAGCCTACGCGCATGCGAATGGCATTATTGTAAAAGGCGATATTGCAATTGGTGTTTACCGCCACGGCGCCGATGCTTGGCAGTATCCTGAACTGTATCATATGGAGGCGCAGGCCGGCGCCCCGCCTGATGATTTTGCAGTGAAAGGGCAGAATTGGGGTTTCCCTACTTACAACTGGGAGCGCATGCGCGAAGACGGATATGCATGGTGGAAACAAAGGTTTGAGCAGATGAGTTATTATTTTGATGCATTCCGCATTGATCATATTCTGGGTTTCTTCCGCATACTCAGTATACCTATGCATGCCGTGGAAGGTATCATGGGTCATTTTGTTCCTGCCATCCCGGTGCATATCAATGAATTCAACAGCAAAAACATTGGCTTTAACCAACACCGGTACCTGAAACCATTCATCAATGAACATGTTTTGTGGGAACTGTTTGGTTATGATAATGACCTGGTAAAAAAAGAATTCCTGCAGCATGAAGGCGATGGTCATTACAGCTTAAAACCTGGATTTGCCACACAACGCCAGGTAGAAGCCTATTTCAACACATTGGAAGCAGATGAACATCACGCGAAAGTAAAGGAAGGATTGTTTAACCTGATCAGCAATGTGATTTTGTTTGATGCCGAACCGGCAGATAGTATACACTTCCATTTCCGTTTTGGGATGGAAAGCACTTCTTCTTTCCGCAACCTCGATACCCATGCCCAATCAGTACTCAGGGAGCTGTATATTGATTATTTTTTCCGCCGGCAGGACGATTTCTGGAAGCGACAGGCTTTACTGAAATTACCCGCTTTAAAACGCGTCACCAATATGCTGGTATGCGGTGAAGACCTTGGCATGGTTCCGGCATGTGTGCCCGATGTGATGAAACAATTGGGACTACTGAGCCTGGAGATACAAAGAATGCCCAAAGACCAGTATAAGAAATTCTTTCACCCCAATGATGCGCCTTACCTCAGCGTGGTAACGCCATCCACACACGATATGAGTACCATACGTGGCTGGTGGGAGGAAGACAGGGTGGGTATACAGCAATTTTATAATCACGAGCTTGGGCAGATGGGAGAAGCGCCCTATTATTGCGAAGCGTGGGTCAATAAAGCGATTGTTTTGCAGCATCTGTACTCTCCCGCCATGTGGAGTATCTTCCAGTTGCAGGACCTGCTGGGTATGGATGAAACCCTCCGCCGTGAAGATCCTTATGCTGAACGCATCAATGTGCCTGCCAATCCCAAACATTACTGGCAGTATCGCATGCACCTTGGTTTGGAATCCCTGCTGGAAGCTGATGCTTATAATAAAGAACTGAAAAGTTATGTAATGTCCAGTGGCCGGTGAGAACTTTTGGAAAGTTCCCAAACTTTCCAAAAGTTTGCATTAAAACAAGTCTTTGAAACTCAGATACTGGCAGCAGCTTTTGCCTTTTGAATACCCGTTCACCATTTCCAATGGCCGTAGCAAAACCCACCAGCCTTCTTTAGTGGTGACGCTTGAATTGGGGCCATTCATTGGTATTGGCGAAGCTCCTTCCATTGCTTATTATGATATAACAGTGGAGCAAATGATCGCCGATCTGGAAAACAAACGCAGACTGGTAGAACAGTTTGCACTTACAGAGCCGGAACGTTACTGGCATTACCTGCATCATCTCTTCCCCCATAACCCTTTCCTTGTCTGTGCTTTGGATATGGCATGCTGGGACCTTTTTGGCAAAATGAAAGGCAAGCCACTGTATGAATTGTGGCATACAGCATGGAAGGGTGTACCAGTTACTGATTATACCATTGGCATTGATACCATTGATCAAATGGTTGCCAAGATGAAAGCAAGACCTTGGCCGGTGTACAAAATCAAGCTGGGTACGAACGAAGATGTGGCTATTGTTAAAGCATTGCGCAAAAACACAGCTGCTGTTCTTCGTGTTGATGCCAACGCTGGCTGGACCACCAGCGAGGCACTGGAAAAAATTCCGCAACTGGCTGAACTGGGCGTTGAACTCATTGAACAGCCATTGGCAAAAGATAATTGGGAGGGGATGAAACACTTGTTTAGTCAATCAGCCTTACCTTTACTGGCAGACGAAAGCTGTGTGTTTGAGCAGGATGTAGAAAAATGCCACGGCCATTTTCATGGCATTAATATCAAACTCACTAAATGCAGTGGTATTACACCTGCTAAAAGGATGATCGAAAAAGCGAGGTCACTGGGTATGCGTGTGATGATGGGAAGTATGAATGAATGCTCCATAGGCTCGGCCGCTATTGCCAATTTCTTACCGCAGTTAGATTATGCCGACCTGGATGGCCCCTTATTATTAACGCAGGATGCGGCAAAAGGGCTTGAGTATGATTTTGGGAAGGTGACACTCTCCGGGAAACCCGGTTTGGGTATCTTTCCTGCCTGATCCTGGCATATTCACTTTTCTATAACATTTTCTGGCATTTGTGGCATTTGGTTTGGCTTGTTAACTGTATAAAACGATGAATCATGAAAAAGCTAATTCTACCAGCAGTATTATTCGCAGTTGTTCTTTTCAGTAACAACGCAGGTGCACAGGTGAGATTTAATGTGAACGTTAATCTGGGAAGACCCGCCTGGGGATTGCCGGGCGATTATGATGGCGACTACTATTACCTTCCTGAAATCGACAGTTATTATGATATTCCGCACCACCAGTTTATTTACCTGAGCGGGGGACGATGGATGATCGGTGCCGAGTTGCCCGTTGTTTACCGCGATTATGACCTGTACAGGGGATATAAAGTGGCTATTAATGAACCAAGGCCCTGGTACCGTGGCGATTATTACCGCTCGCGTTACAATAACTATTACATGGCTTACAGCAGAAGGCCTGTAGTAATTGATAACCGCTACCGTCGCTATGGCCGTTATGAAGATGATGATGATGATCACCACTGGAGAGGAGAAGAGCATGGAAACAACGGAAACGGATGGAGGGGACATGGCAGATGGAGAGAAGGCTGGGGTGAAAACGGCAATAATGATGATCATGATAATGGCCGTGGAAGGGGAAGATCAAGAGACCACGACGATGACTAATCCAAAATAAAATACCAGGACTTCAATAAGAAGGAGCTTAACATTCAAAAGCATGGCAGGAATTGATCCCCTGCCATGCTTTTTTATTTGTTTTGTTCTCTGTACTTGTCGAATTTCGGATCTTATAAGGACCTCCAATGACCCCGGAAAGAAGGAATAAACTAGTACAGGTATTGCACCGGCGCCAGCCCGATTTAACCGTAGTGATGGAGAATGTACAGGATCCGCACAACATTTCAGCCGTTATGCGTACCTGCGATGCGGTAGGGATACAGGATATTTATATTCTGAATACGAAGATTCCCCGGCATGCGAAATTCGGACCTAAAAGCAGCAGCAGTGCGGCCAAATGGCTTACCTTACACCAATATGATAATGCTGCGGACTGCTTTGCAGTTTTACGTCAACAATATCATCGTATCTTAACAACCCATTTGGCAACAGATGCCGTAAATCTGTATGATATTGATTTTACCGGTAGTGTGGCGCTTGTATTCGGTAACGAACACGAAGGCGTAAGCGAAGAAATTAGGGCCATGGCAGATGGCAATTTTATCGTTCCGCAAATGGGTATTATTCAAAGTCTGAACATTTCTGTTGCCTGTGCTGTAAGTATTTATGAAGCCATGCGTCAGAAAATGCAGGCGGGCCATTATGCGCAACCGGCCCTGTCAAAAGAAAGAGAGGCCCTGTTACTGGCAGAATGGGGTATTAACGAACATAAATAATAAAGGAAGGAATATGAAAAAAGTACTGCTGGGTGTATCGATTTGTTTGGCATGGGGTTTTGCTGCTGCACAGCAGATACCAAAGATGAAAATAAACGAGTTGACAAAAATGATCGATACCAGCAGTTCTCCGCTGGTTGTTAATTTCTGGGCTTCCTGGTGCGGGCCCTGCGTTCGTGAGATACCCTGGTTTGAGAAACATGTAGCAGCATTCAAAGAAAAAGGCGTTAAAATGATACTGGTAAGCCTCGATTTTGCAGATGATTATCCAAAAGGCATTGCAGATTTCGCAAAGAAAAAGGGTTACAGTTCCAGGATTATATGGCTCAATGAAACCGATGCAGCTGTATTCTGCCCGCTCATTGATAAATCCTGGGACGGCACTATCCCGGTAACCCTTATGGTAAACAATAAAAAGAAGTACCGGCAGTTTTTTAACCACCAATTGCCTCCAGAAAGAGTAGAGCTGGAATTGAAAAGGCTGACAGAATAAATAACGCCAGTAGTGAGCCTAACACACTGCCATACCGGTTACCATCGGCCAGTGCATAAGTGATCATAAAAAGTACACAGAGAATAAAGGCTGTTTTTGCAAAAGCGTAGATTTTCATATGCATTCGTTTTGATTGTTATGCTTGAGATGCCATCACTTTATAAATCCATAAAAATTATCCCGGTTCTTTTATTTCCCTGAGCTTTCGTTCTTCAGCTTCTCTTTTAAGATAAGTAATACTCACGTTTAATTCAAAGCCTATCAGCAGAATAAGCGAGTTAATATAGATGAGCAGCATGATGATCAGTACAGTACCGATGGAGCCGTACACGCGGTTATAATTGGAACCGGCAAACAGGCTTACCCAGTAGGAGAACGCAATGGTAGTGATCAGTGTAAGACCGGTTGCTAACAGGGACCCGGCTGAGACTACGGCCCATCTTTTTTTAACAGACGGGGCAAATTTGTAAATAAAGGCAATACTGTAAAACAGCAGGCCTACAATGACAAACCATCTCACTCCATTCCACCACGATAACCTTGCTCTTCGCCGCATATGAAAAATATTTTTCAACAGGCTCGCCAACTGTTCCTGGCCTATCAATACCAATGCACAGGCAATGATCAGCAGCACCAGGATGCCGGTAAGCCTGATGGCGCGCCAGCGTTGGTGCAGGAAGAACCCTTTATGTTCCTGTATCGATCTGTCGAATGTCCTGATAATGCCAATAATCGCATTGGAAGCATAGAAGATGAGCAATACAAAACCGAAAGAAAATACCCCCACGTGTTTCTCCAGCAGGCCATCCAATATGTCCTTAATGAACCTGAAAGTGCCGGAATCAGGAGAAAGGTCTTTAAAGAGGGTTAATATTTCTGATTCAAAACGTGCCGAAGCGGGAAAGTATGGGATGAGTGCAAACAGGAACAACAACGCTGCCGGCATGGCCATGATAAGGTTAAAAGAAATGGCAGCAGCTCTTTCATTCAATCCCACTTTATTGATCTGTTTGAAGAAAAAAACAATAACGTCATACAAGGGCAGACCCTGAAAGCCCGGAATGATCCATTTTTTACTTTTCCTGATCAGAAAAGCAACGGGGGGTAAAGTAATAACCAAGCGTTCAAATGTAGTCAAAATTATTCTGCGTTTTGTTTTCGGGCCATGTAAACATCCAATGCTTTCTGGTATTCTTTTGCGTATTGATCATGTTCCGAATAAGTGCTGCTGAAATGATGGTAGCCACTGAAATCGCTTTTTGCCACAAAGAACAAATAATCTGTCCGCGGTGCATTCAGTACAATATCAATGGTTTTGGGTGATGGGGTGCAGATCGGGCCAGGCGGTAATCCTCTTTTGTGATAGGTGTTGTAAGGGGAGGGATTACTAAGGTATTTTTCATAGATACGGGTAAGTGAGAAATCTTTCATGGCATATTTGATGGTCGGACAGGCCTGCAGCGGCATGCTTTTCTGCAGCCGGTTCATGTATACGCTTGCAATCTTGTATTTGTCACTGTCGTAATTGGTTTCTTCTTCTACAATAGAAGCAAGCGTGTATACATCTGCCGGTGTCAGGGAAAGCGCTTTTGCTTTCTGCAAACGTTCATTCCTGTTCCAGAAAGCTTCTTTGGTATCGGTCAGTTTACGGAATATTTTATTCAGCGGTGTGTTCCAGTAGAAAGAGTAGGTATCAGGTATAATGTTAGTGAATACAGTGTTGGTATCAACATGAAAAGGTTGCAATGAATCGTTGGATACAAGGAATTGCATAACACTGGCAGAATCGGTTGCGAAGCTTTTACCAACCAGTTTGGCGAAGTCTTCCTTTGTCCGGAGTTTATTGATCACCAGCTTAATTTCTGCCTGCCTGCCGTTCTTCAGCATCCTTGCCAGCGCTAACAGGTTGTCGCCCTGTTTCAGTTCGTACCTGCCGGGCTTGAGTTTGTCCCAGGTCCCTAATGGGGAAGCGATCAATGAAAAAACGGAAGGGCTTTTGATGAGATGCTCGTTTCGCAGGGTTGCGAGCACTGCTTCTTTGGTATTCTTCCCCTCTTCAATGATGAAATATTTGCTCTTAGTGTCAAATGCAGTACCTGGCGCCAGCATTTTCCAGGCAACAACGCCTGTGGTTAATAAAAGCGACAAAAAGACGAATAACAGGATCTTTTTCATGTATATCTCAATTGTTTGCCGGGTTTAAATTAATTAAAAAACCCCGTCTGAAAATACAGGCAGGGCTTTAAACGATACAATAAATTTCTTTTATTTTTTTCCGGAGTCAGGCTTGGCTGTTGTTGTATTAGCCGGGGCAGCTGATGGAGCCGCAGGTGCGCTTGTTGTCGTATTCACTTTCTGGATGATAGAAGTATCTACTGTTGCAGATGAGCCTCCTTTTAAGAACAGCGTTGAGGTCAATGCCAGCACAGCGATAATAGCTGAAAACAGCCAGGTGCCCTTTTCCAGTACATCGGTTGTTTGTTTTACGCCCATCAGTTGGTTGCTGAAACCGCCTACATTGCCTGAAAGTCCGCCTCCTTTGGGATTCTGAACCAATACAATGAAACCTAACGCCGCAGATGCTATGACAATCAGCACTAAAAACAGAATAATCATTTTATATACCTTTTAATTGTTGAATCTTCGCCGCAAAATAAGCGGATTTTTCAGGATTTAAGAAACTTAATTTAATATACAACTGGATCGCCTTCTCTATCTGTCCCTGCTTTTCCAGTACTTCGGCCATGGTTTCGGTGACTACTTCCCTTGGCTCGTTCGAATTTTCAGCATTCAGTTTCACCGCATTTTCGAGATCAGTGGCAGTGCCCAGGTCGGAAGTGCCGGTACCGGGAGGCTTCATTTGTTTCAGCCAGTCGGTGAATTTCCTGAGCTGGGAAGTAAGCCTGTCCTGCGGGATGGCTGTCAGATCTATTTTGATTCCCTGGGAAGCAAAATAATCGATCGTATGCAGGCGTTCCCGTTCGGCTTCGATATCTAATTTGGCATCAGCTTCGACCGGCTTTTTAAAATCGGCAAGATGGTCTGAAAGCAGGCTCGAAATTTTACCGGCAATGGGAGTGTCCTCCATAGGGGCAATATCTTCTACTTCTGCTTCTTCGGGATCTGGCAGGTTCTCGTTGCTGATGGCTGATGGCTGATGGATGATGGATGATGCTGGGATTTCTTTGTTTGGTTCCAGGTTTAGCTGGTATTGGAGCCAAAGCGGGTTATCAAAATAAAGCGCTGTTTTGGCAACCTGGTCATTTGCGCCGGAATGATTATCCAGCTTCAGTTTGGATGCCAGCAGGAATTGAGCCGGTGCAAAATAAGGATGGGCAGCAGAAAGGGCCTGTAACTGCTCAACAGGTACTTCGCTGAGGTTTTCTTTGCCGGTGAGGTGAAATAATGTCTTTTCCTGTGTGGAATTCATATGAATAAATGTACAACTTGATCACCAGTTGGAGAAGATGCGGTTAAATATATCGTCGGTCAGGCTTCTGACTACTTCGTCCATTAACTGCCCTTCTGCCTGCTGGAGCTGAAGGTTAGCAGAATAATCAAAGCTTCTGCTTACATCAAATTCCTCTGTTTTGTTTTCCAATGTCTTCCTGAGGTTAATGTGCACCGTTACTGTTAAACGGTTGGTAGTGGCTTGCTGGCCGCTGATGCCCACTGTTTGTGAGGCATCATAGTTGGTTACCTGGCCGCTGATGACATAATGCGCATCATCGTTATTGGTACGGGTGAGTTTGGTTTGTCCTGTGATCTTTTGTTGCAGTTTATCGGTTAGTTTGGGACTGAACTGCGGGTTCACATACCTGGCCCTGTTCTCGATAAAGCCGATCTTAATGGTTTTGACATCAGTAGGGATGACGGCATCTTTAAAAGAATAGACCTTGCATCCCGGAAATGCAAACAGGAGCAATAACAGGACAGCAGAAAGCGTGAATGGCCAGTGGCTGATGGCTGACGGCTGACGGGTGCAAATTTTATTCATCAATATCATATTCTTTCAATTTCCTGTAAAGTGTTCTTTCACTGATGCCAAGATCAAGCGACGCATCCCTTCTTTTGCCTTTGTGTTTCTTCAGCGCTTTTATGATCAGTTCTTTTTCTTTGTCCATAATGTTCAGCGACTCTTCTATTTCCTCGTGCTGGTGAATGCCATCATCGTGCAGTAACACAGGTTGCGAGGCATTGGTGGCTGGCAGGAAAGAAGGCTGCAGGTTACCTGGCTGTGTGATGGATGGTGCTGTCATCATTCCCTGTGGATCGCCGTTGTTGTGAAAATCCTGTATTAAAGAGTCTCTTGTAAAGTTGGCAGCCTGCCCTGCCATGGAAGGGTTCTGCAAAATTTCAAGGAACATTTTTTTTAATTCTGTTACATCTTTTTTCATATCGAAAAAGAGCTTGTACAGTATCTCCCGTTCATTTGCAAATTCACCTGAAACAGCCTGGTGACCCGCCAGTACCGGCATCCGGTTGTATTTGTTCTGGTCGGGTAAAAATTTACGCAGCTCAGCTGCTGAGACTTGCGGATTGGCGCTCAGTACAGATATCTGTTCTGCAATATTCTTCAACTCACGCACATTTCCCTGCCAGGGATAATTAATTAACAGGGCTTTGGCTTCATCATCCAATTGCACCGGCGTGGTCTTATAGCGTTCAGCAAAATCAACGACAAATTTTCTGAACAGTAACAGGATATCTTCTTTCCTGTCGCGCAAAGAAGGCACGCGGATGGGTACGGTACTTAAGCGGTAGTAGAGGTCTTCCCTGAATCGTCCCTTTTGTGTAAACTCCAGTAATTCCCTGTTGGTGGCTGCAATGACGCGCACATCTGTTTTCTGCACTTTGGAAGACCCAACGCGGATAAACTCTCCTGTTTCCAACACCCTTAATAACCTTGCCTGTGTACCCAACGGCATTTCACCTATCTCGTCCAGAAAGATGGTACCGCCATTCACAGTTTCAAAATAACCTTTACGGCTGTCAACCGCGCCGGTAAAAGCGCCCTTTTCGTGACCAAATAATTCTGAATCAATAGTCCCCTCCGGAATTGCGCCACAGTTCACTGCGATAAAGGGGTTGTGTTTTCTTGCAGACAACGCATGAATGATCTGGGAAAATACTTCCTTGCCCACGCCACTCTCTCCCACGATCAGCACCGTAAGGTCGGTAGCTGCCACCTGCACTGCTGTATTGAGCGCATGGTTGAGGGCAGGGGAATTGCCAATGATGCCAAACCTGTTCTTTATACTTTGAAGATCCATTGCTATTATTAAGAATTAGTGATTGGTAATATGATTTCTCCTATCAAAGTTGCCTTGGTACACCCGGTTATTGTTACCCATACATAATCCGATTTTTGATACCTGGTATTTCCTTTGGGGAAAACAACCATCTTGTTCTGGCTGGTTCTGCCCTGCCAGTCCTTATCGCTTTTTCTGCTGTCACTCTCAATGAGTACCTTGAATGTTTTACCCAGGTCCTGCTCATTGCTTGCCCTTGACAGGCGGCCCTGCATATCAACAATTTCCTGCAGCCTTCTTTTCTTTACTTCTAACGGAACATCGTCTGCATAACGTTTAGCCGCCAGTGTACCGGGGCGTTCACTATAGAAGTACATATAACTCAGGTCATAACGGCTGTTTGCCATGATGCTCAGTGTGTCCTGGTGATCTTCTTCCGTTTCACTGCAAAAGCCGGCGATGATATCAGAAGTGATGCCGCAACCAGGTAACAGTTCCCTGATCCTGTTTACTTTAGCCATGTACCATTCGCGGGTATAGGTCCGGTTCATCAGCTGTAAAATACGTGTGCTGCCGCTTTGCACCGGTAAGTGTATGTACTTGCAGATGTTTTCATATTTCGCCATGGTATGCAATACTTCATCTGTAATGTCTTTAGGATGTGAAGTACTGAACCGTACACGCAGGTCGGGATGTACCAGTGCTACTTTTTCCAGCAGGGCTGCAAATGTGATGATCTCATCCTTTGCTTCATCCATCCAGTAGTAGCTGTCAACGTTTTGTCCCAATAAAGTCACTTCCCGGTACCCTTTATCAAACAGATCCTGTGCTTCCGCAACAATAGAATGAGCATCCCTGCTGCGTTCGCGACCCCGGGTAAAGGGCACTACGCAAAAACTGCACATATTGTTACAGCCCCTCATGATGGAGATAAAGGCATTGATGCCATTGCTGTTGAGGCGGATGGGGGAGATATCGGCATAGGTTTCTTCCCTGCTCAACAGTACATTCACTGCTCTTTGCCCTGTTTCTGCTTCTTCAATCAGGACGGGGAGGCTTCTGTAGGCATCAGGCCCCACAACTATATCAACCAATTTTTCCTCTTCCAGTAGTTTGGCTTTCAGCCTTTCTGCCATGCAGCCGAGCATGCCAATCAGCATGCCCTGTTTGCTTTCTTTCAGTTTTCTGAACTCTGTGAGCCTTTTGCGGACTGTCTGTTCTGCTTTTTCGCGGATAGAACAGGTGTTTAGCAGCACCAGGTCGGCCTCTTCCACGATCTGTGTGGCGCCAAACCCTTCTTTATTAAGAATGGATGCCACTACCTCGCTATCGGCAAAATTCATGGCACAGCCATAGCTTTCTATGTAAAAGCGCTTCCTGTAGGCAGCAGGCTCCTTTTCCAAAGGGCTAAAAGCTTCCCCCTGACGGTTTTCGTCATGCTCTTTTCCAGCTATTGCCAGCATTTCCATGCTTTTAAAAATTTAGAGTGCAAAACTAAGTAAAATATACTGTTTTATGCCAGTTTGTCAGCAGCCCGGTCTCGAAATTTGAATTGTTGCATTATTTTTGCGACTCAAACGGCAAAAGGCTATGAAGCAACTCTTTGTATTGGCGTTATTATCTGCATTCGGTTTTTCAAATAGCAAGGCACAGGAGCTGACCTTGAATAAGTTCAGGGTTGAAACTTCCCGCACGATTAAGAAAGAGGCGGATACCAGTCGTTGGAACTGGAAAAGAGGAGGCTTATTGAGCTTCAATATTGCCCAGGGCTCGCTGAGTAACTGGGCTTCCGGTGGTGATAATTTTTCGCTGGCTGCCAGTGGTTATTTCAACTACTTTTTTTTCTATAAAAAGGACAAGCATACCTGGGATAATAACTTAGATGTGAACTTAGGTTATGTTCAGACCACCAGCCTTGGCGGCCGTAAAAACGATGACCGTTTTGATTTTCTCAGCAAGTACGGGTATCGGATAGACAGCATTGGCAAATTATACCTTTCCACACTGTTCAATTTCCGGTCGCAGTTCTTTGATGGTCTGTCTTATTCCAATAACATAGGTACTTTATCTTCTTCTTTTTTATCTCCTGCTTACCTGATTCTTTCATTGGGTCTTGATTATAAACCAAGCGATAAGTTTTCCTTTTTCCTGTCGCCGCTTACCTCCCGTTTAACCATTGTGGCCAGTGATTCACTGGCAAGGAAAGGAAGTTATGGCGTACCCAAGGGACAACATTCGATCAATGAAATTGGTGCTTTTGCAACGATCAACTTTTTTAATACCATTGCAAAGAATATTACTTATAAAGGAAGGCTTGATCTTTTCTCCAATTACGAGAGTAATCCGCAGAACGTCGATTTCTTCATGACCAATCTTTTCTCTTTCAAGATCAATAGATATTTTTCGGCAACCTATGGCCTTGACATGATCTATGATGATGATGTACGCATATTCGGCCCCGATAAAACGTCACCAGGCCTTCAGCTCAAAAGCCTTATTGGCATTGGTTTCCTGAAACCGCTTACGGTGAAGAAGACGTTGAATGTTCCTAAGGAACTTCCGCCGTTGCCTGCAAAGGAAAACCAGGGCGACAGTTCTTCACTGATCGTACCGCCTGTTGTGAATAATGCGGTGAAGGGAGCATAATCGTAAAATACCGGGCTATGATACCACTTTCAACAAATGCCTGATCTTATTCGCTTTGTAAGTAAGCTCCTGGTAGTCGCTGCTGATGATGGTTACATGTCCCATTTTACGCCCCGGTTTTGTTTGTGTTTTGCCGTAGAGGTGTACAAACACATTGTCCATTTGAAGCACTTCATCTAGGTTTTCATACCTGGCTTCACCGGAATACCCTTCTTCTCCCAACAGGTTTACAATGGCTGACGGAAGTATGGGGTCCGGATTACCCATGGGATAGTGGAGAATGATACGCCAGAGCATATCGTACTGGCTGCTGTAATTCGCTTCGATCGTATGATGGCCGCTGTTATGAACGCGCGGAGCTGTTTCATTGACCATTACCTCTTCTTTATCGTCTACAAATAATTCCACTGCAAATAATCCAGGGCTTTGCAATGATTTAACAACTCGGAGTGCAATGGCTTCTGCTTTCCACAAAACCTGCTCTGTTATGGCAGCCGGACTAAGCTGGTAATCCAGTAAGTTAAGCAGGGGATCAAAGATCATTTCCGCAGGAGGATAAAACACCGTTTCGCCTTTATCATTCATCGCCACGATCAGGGCAATTTCCTTGCGGATATTTACCATTTTCTCCAATACAGCCGGAGCGTCAAAGCCTTTATCAATATCCTTCTCTTCTTTTAATACCTGTACACCCTTTCCGTCATAACCTCCCTGGCCTATTTTATGCACGGCAGGTAAAAAAGAAAGATGGTCCTTGAGTTCGGCTTTACGGTGGGTAATGAGATAGGGGGAAGTAGGTATTTCGTGCTGGTGGTAAAACTCCTTTTGTATCACTTTGTTCTTGATCGTTCGTATGGCAGCAGGCTTGGGGTAGACCCTTACGCCTTCACTTTCTAATTTTTCCAATGCCTCCACATTCACTGCTTCTATTTCAATTGTAATGGCGTCAAGGCCTTTGCCGAATTGGTATACGGTATCAAAGTCCCGGATATCGCCACACGTGAAATGGTGACAGAGATGCGCTGCCGGACAATCGGGATCGTCTTCCAATACAAAGGTCTCCACCACATAATTGGCTGCTGCCTGTAATAACATTCTTCCTAACTGACCACCACCGAGGATACCTACTTTCATATTTGTTTCAAATTGCTGCAAAGATAACGGGAGGGAGGGAAATGGGGGAGGATGTAGGATTTTAAGATTTTGGGGTGGTGGTTGCTTTTCTGATGATGGTTACAATATTTTCATAACTGTCTTCCAGGCATGCTTCCAATGCTTCGTCTTTTACCCATTTAATGGCAGTGATGTCTTCTGCTGCCTGGGGGATGAGTTGTTGATTACCTGCGGCACACATGTGGTACCAATGGGTTTCTTTGGTTACATTTTCGTTGATGTGTACGTCGAAATAGTTGTGATAGCCAACGTCAATCAGCGGGCCTCTTGTGATGCTTTTTAATCCTGTTTCTTCCATTACTTCCCGCACAGCGCAATCTTCAATACTTTCTCCCTCATCTAATTTACCCTTCGGCAGATCCCATTTGCCCCTGCGGTAAATCATCAGTAATTCGTCTCGCTCATTCCAAACCAATCCGCCTGCAGCAATGATCTTACGTGTTTCCATCATCCAAATGTGAGACCAATTCCCCAAAATCCCAAATAAGCCATCTTCAAATCAGCCACCTGCCATCCTATATCCTACATCACCAAATCATACATCAGCCATCAATTTCCTATTTTCGCACCATGACCAATGAAAAAGCCGTAGCCGAGAAACTGCTGCAGGTAGCAGCGGTAAAACTGAGTCCCGAAGCCCCGTTTACCTGGGCCAGTGGCTGGAAAAGCCCTATTTACTGCGATAACAGAAAGGTTTTGTCCTTTCCTTTTGTACGTGATTTTGTGAAAAGCGAATTGTGCAATGTGATCTTTGAGGGATTCCCGGAAGCAGAAGCGCTGGCTGGTGTTGCCACAGCAGGGATTCCCTGGGGAGCGATGGCTGCCGATCAGTTGAAACTACCCTATATGTATGTGCGGCCAAAACCAAAAGAACATGGTTTGGGTAACCAGATTGAAGGGGCTTTTACAGCCGGGCAAAAAGTGCTGGTGATCGAAGACCTGATCTCAACAGGGAAAAGCAGTTTAGACGTAGTAGCGGTACTGCGCAAGGCCGGAGTGGAAGTAGTGGGGATGGTATCCATCTTTTCGTATGGCTTCACTGTTGCCGATAAAGCATTTGAAGCAGCAAAGCTTTCTTACAAATCGCTCACCAATTACCGCACGCTGATCAGCCTTGCTATTGAAAAAGGGCAAATACCTGCCACACTGGAGCCTGTACTGTTGCAATGGAGCAATGATCCAGCCAATTGGAAAGGAATTTAGCTCTCTCCCGGTGGATCATACTTTTTAAACTTAAATTGCGTTCCATGAAAAAAGCAGTTTTTTTGTTTGTCTGCATAGTGGTCACTTGCTTAACCCTGCAGGCACAACAGCCGAAGCCGGAATGGGTTACTATTAAGTCGGCCAATTTAAAATGCTGGGAATGTAAGGAACGGCTTGATAAGTATCTTTTACTAGAGAAGAATAATACAGATAACGGCATCAGCCAGTGGAGGATCAACCTGTTACAGGGCGAGATCAAAGTACAGTTCCTGCCCGACAGAACCAATGCCGAAGCCATTAAAGCAGCATTGAACAACGCAGGATTTGATGCCGATGACAGTAAAGCCGAAGAATCGGCGTATAAAAAACTGCCCCCTATCTGTAAACGTTCAGCAGATGGCGGCGGGCCGCAAAAAGGAAAGCCTTGTCACATGCAACCGATCAATTGATTAGCTGTTTAATGCAGGTTCATTATTATGGCCATTATACTGTTTGATAACCATCTCCGTAAAGACTTTTACCCCCTAACGCAAACGCGCGCTGTTGCAGGTTTGCGATTTGGTATTGTTACCGTTCGTGAACGATGGGAAATACAAAGAAAAGAAGCGGTATATATTCATACGGCCGATTATTTACAACCCTTGTATCAAAAAGCACCCGAGGGAGACCATACCTGGGTGGATGCATCAGTACTACCAAGCCAGGAATTATCCGATGCCATTGATGGACTGGATAATGGTTGTTGCCTGGCAGATGAAACGGGTTTGATTGCAGGCCGGCTCAACATTGCTTTTGGTGCTTTCCACGCACAGGGATCCCTGCAGTTGTTTAGCCATATCCGCGATTTTCAGCAAGTGGAACGGTTCTCTTATCCCTGGCAGTTGATAGAGGGGAACGACAGGCTGCTGCGGGAAGATTTTTTATTATTGACCAAGGGACGATCCTCACAACCTATTTCAGCTACCAACCAGGTATTGCAGCAGGCTGATGTGTTTATTGAAGCCGGGGCAAATGTGGAGTGCTGTATCATTAATGCTGCAACGGGCCCTGTTTATATTGGAAAGAACGCAGTAGTAATGGAAGGCACTGCCATACGCGGGCCATTTGCATTGGGAGAAGGCGCGGTACTGAAATTGAACAGCCGCGTTTATGGCGCTACTACTTTAGGGCCTTATTGTATGGGCGGTGGTGAGATCAAGAACAGCATCATGATGGGTTATTCCAATAAGGCACATGATGGTTATTTGGGTGATTCGATCACAGGTGAGTGGTGCAATTTTGGGGCAGGATCAACCAACAGCAACATAAAGAATACAGCAGGCGAAGTAAAAATCTGGCATGCTGCTTCTGGGACATTCCTGGATGCCGGTCAGAAATGCGGGGTATTGATGGGGGATTATTCGCGCGTGGCTATTAATGCAGCTATTAATACCGGCACTGTAATAGGAGTGAGCTGTAATGTATTTGGACCTGGATTACTGCCTAAAGTAATCCCTGATTTCAGCTGGGGAACCAGTGGGGAACGATATGAAACCGAAAAAGCCCTCAGGGATATTGGTAACTGGAAAAAATTAAAGGGGCAATCACTCAGTACCACCGAAGCATCGGTATTACGGCATATCTTTGCGCATCATTTATAAAAGGAAACAGACAAATAACCATGAGAAAGCAAATCGCAGCAGCGAACTGGAAAATGAACCTCACCCTGGCGCAGGGCGAACAATTACTGAACGACATTGCCAGCAAACCACATGAGCTGAAAACAAACCAATTAGCCATTTTCGCTGTACCTTTTCCTTACTTAGTTATGGCGCAGCAAAAGCTGGCCGGCAGAAACAATGTTTTTGTGGCGGCACAAAACTGTTACAGCAAAAAGAGCGGCGCTTACACAGGCGAAGTGTCTGTTGAAATGTTGCAATCAATCGGTATCCAATATGTGGTACTGGGGCATTCTGAAAGAAGGGAATATTTTAATGAGAGCAACCAGTTCCTTGCAGAGAAATTGAATATCTGTCTCGAATACCATATACAACCTATTTTCTGTTGCGGCGAACCATTGAATATTCGTGAAACCAATACACAGAATGAATTTGTAGCGGAACAACTTGACGAATCTTTGTTCCATTTGTCAGCCGAACAATTGCAACAGGTGATCATTGCCTATGAACCTATTTGGGCCATCGGTACCGGTAAAACGGCTTCCAGCGCCCAGGCCCAGGAAATGCATGCTTTTATCCGCAGTCAGCTTGCTGCCAAATATGGCGATGCGGTGGCCAATACGATCTCCATCCTCTATGGTGGCAGTGTAAAAGCATCCAATGCCATTGAACTCTTCTCCCAGCCAGATGTTGACGGGGGATTGGTAGGTGGTGCGTCTTTGATTGCGGATGAGTTTGCGGCGATTATTCATGCGCTTAAATAATTAAAGCGCTATACCTGCTTTTTCATAGTCATCTAATTTTTCTAAATGCAGCACCGTTCCGGTATTGTTACTGTTCGGATGGTACATGGGCACGAATTTAGCGCCGTACACAAAATCTTCATAGGAGTAAGACGCCCTTGATATGACAGTATTGGAGAAGCTTTCATCGAAGCCCTGCACAAAGACCAGCAGTTCAGCCTGTGCATTCTCAGCATCTTCTTTTGTGAAATTGTACAGGGGGCTTTCTTCATTGATCACGTGAACAAGTGTCCAGTTGGCGGTCAAGGTATTGGCCCTGGCAATGTCAAGCGGCAGGTTGTAAAATTTATTTTTCATCTGGTTGTCTTCCATCACTTTTAATGCCAGCGTCATTTTTGCTTCTACGTTCACCAGGTAGTTTTTAGTATAAGGAACCATGCGGCACATCAGGGCAGTGCCATCCCTGAAAGGGGCGAACAAAGCATTTTTACTGTAGCGTATGTATGCCTTTGGTTTTGAGAACCTTCCATAAAACAGGCCCGTTATCAAAGCAAAAGTGAGTAATCCCATCAACGCTTCTAAGGAAGCCGCTAGACTGGCCCAGAAACCAATAGGATTAATACGGCCATAACCAACTGTGGTAAAGGTCTGCGCGCTGAAAAAAAATGCTTCACCAAACTTCTCAGCAAAACTGTTTGCAACCATGCCACCGAGGTGGTCAATACCGATGATAAGGTAAAGGCATGCGAATAAAAGATTGATACCAGCAAAGCATGCAATTACCAGCAGCAGGAACTTTAAACGGGAGATGGATAACAAAGTATGATAGATGTTCAGCCTTTGCCAGAAGGGGGTACCACGGACTTCTATATTGGGACTGCCATCCTGGTTAAAAAAGCGGCCGCCACCGAGCAAGGTATTGGTGCCGAGTCCGGTTTCATTATTAACCTGGGCCTTTTTATTGATTTTCTTGAGTAACATGATTGAAAATACAAAAAAATGCCAGTATTGTCAGCGCCGTCAACAACCCCAAACCCCAAACAACAAACCATTCATTATCTTTGCGCCTATGAAGAATATCAGGAATTTCTGCATCATTGCGCATATTGACCACGGGAAGAGTACTTTGGCTGACAGGTTACTGGAACATACCAAGACAATTGGGGAAAGAGATATGATGAACCAGGTGCTGGATGATATGGACCTGGAAAGGGAAAAGGGCATTACCATTAAAAGCCATGCCATTCAGATCAATTATGCTTATAAGGGCGAACAATATGTGCTGAACCTGATTGATACGCCGGGTCATGTTGACTTTAGCTATGAAGTAAGCCGTGCCCTTGCCGCCTGTGAAGGCGCTTTATTATTGGTGGATGCTTCACAGGGCATCCAGGCACAAACGATCAGTAACTTATACCTCGCTATTGATAATGATCTTGAGATCATTCCGGTGATCAATAAGATTGATATGGACGGGGCTAAGATCCCGGAAGTGACCGATCAGATCGTTGACCTGATCGGCTGCAAGCAGGAAGATATTTTATTAGCGAGCGGTAAATCGGGTATCGGCATTGAAGAGATATTGCAGGCGATCGTAGCACGCATTCCTGCGCCGG
>JBHAFM010000012.1:0-19645 GCA_041856175.1 Sediminibacterium sp. | reverse complement strand
GATACCGGCAGCCTCGCTTTGGGTGGCATTATTGCATCGTTGGCGGTGATCGTAAGAAAAGAATGGCTGATCCCTATCTTCTGCGGCATCTTCTTAGTGGAGAACCTGAGCGTGATTATCCAGGTGGGCTATTTCAAATACACGAAGAAAAAATATGGCGAGGGCAGAAGGGTGTTCTTAATGAGTCCCCTGCACCATCACTACCAGAAGAGAGGATTTCATGAGAATAAGATTGTGTTGCGATTCTGGATTGTGACGGTATTGCTGGTAGTGGCGTCGATTGCTACATTGAAGATTCGTTAGGAAGAGACAATAATATGACGGGCATCGTATTGAAAAGTAATTAAAGTATATGCATCAACTGGTGATATTAGGCGGGGGAGAGAGTGGCGTGGGAGCTGCTTTATTGGGAAAGCAGCAGGGATATGAAGTATTTGTGAGCGACGGAGGAACGATCAAACCCAAGTATAAGCAGGAGCTCATTGACAATAAGATTGATTTTGAAGAAGGGCAGCATACCACTGAAAAAATACTGAACGCATCGGAAGTGATGAAGAGCCCGGGTATTCCCGAGAAGAACGAACTGGTGAAGCAGCTCAGGGCTAAGGGTATTCCGGTGATCAGTGAGATAGAACTGGCTTTCCGATTCAAAGGTGACAGCAGGATCATTGCTATCACCGGCAGCAATGGTAAGAGCACAACGACTGCGCTCATCTACCATATCTGCAAGACAGCGGGACTGGATTGTGCGCTGGTAGGAAATATCGGTTACTCTTTTGCCAAACAGGTAGCAGAAGACCCGAAGCAGTGGTACGTGGCTGAGATCAGTTCTTTTCAATTGGATGATATCAAAGATTTCCGTGCAGACGTGAGTGTGCTGCTGAACATTACTGAAGACCATCTTGACCGGTATGAGTACAGGTTTGAAAATTACATCAACAGTAAGTTCAGGATCATCCAAAACCAGACCATGAACGATTACTTCATTTATTGTGAAGACGATGAAGTGATCATGAAACATTTAGCATTACTAACCATCCATACTAACCCATTACCATTCTCTATGAAACAAGAAGTAAAAAAAGGCGGCTACATCAAAGGTGACCAGATGATGCTGAGAATCCAGGAAGAAAGAGTAAGCATGAGTATTTACGATTTCGCCCTGAAAGGTAAACACAACAACTACAATACTATGGCAGCATGTATCGCAGCCACGACGATCGGTATCCGGAAGGAGAAGATCCGTGAAGCAGTAAAAGACTTCCATAGCCTGGAACACAGGATGGAGTTTGTAGCCATGGTAAGGGGCGTTGAATTTATCAACGACAGTAAAGCTACCAATGTCAACAGCACCTGGTTTGCTTTGGAAAGCATGAACAAACCCGTTGTCCTGATCCTGGGTGGTACGGACAAAGGGAATGACTACAGCTTACTTGCCGAGCTCGTGAAAGAAAAGGTAAAAGCGATTGTATGTATGGGTGTGGACAATAAAAAGATCATAGAAGCTTTTAAAGACATCGCTCCTGTGATAATAGAAACAGACAGCGCTAAAAAAGCTGTCAATGCTTCTTTCAGGCTTGCTGCAAAAGGTGATGTAGTGCTTTTGAGCCCCGCTTGCGCCAGTTTTGACCTCTTTAAAAATTACGAAGACCGTGGCACACAGTTTAAAGAAGCAGTAAAGGAATTATGAGCAGAAACCTAATAACCTCAGGAGATTTCTCCTTCGTCGAAATGACGACGGGGTAATTAATATTAGTTAATGTATGATCAACGAAACATCAGATAAACTTTTTTCCCAGATGCCTTCGGTGGAGGGTATGCGGAACCAGCTTGTGTACAGGACAAGGGGGGATAAGTATATCTGGGGCATTGTGGTGTTGCTGTCGCTTGTTTCCATCCTGGTGGTGTATAGTGCAACGGGATCGCTGGCTTATAAGATGTATAAGGGGAACACCAGTGTGTACCTGTTCAAACAACTTTCTTTTACACTGGTGGGTGTGCTGCTGATCTATTTCCTGCACCGGATCAACTACTCGATCTTTTCAAGGGTGGCTACGATTTTGTTTATGCTGTCCATCCCCCTGCTCATTTACACTTTGTTCTTTGGCGCTAAAATTAACGAAGGCAGCAGGTGGATCAAGTTACCCATTATCAACATGACCATTCAAACGAGCGACCTGGCGAAGCTGGCATTATTTATGTACATCTCGCGTATGCTGAGTAAGAAACAGGAAGTGATCAAGGATTTTAAAAAAGGATTTATTCCGGTGGTGACGCCTGTACTGATCATTTGTGCACTGATCATGCCGGCGAACTTATCCAATGCATTACTCACTGGCGCTACTTCCCTGTTACTGATGTTTATTGGAAGGGTGAGTATTAAACATATTTTGCTGACGATTGGTGTGGCATTGATACCGGTGGCATTGATTGTATCGGTGGCAATGCTTACCTATGACGGTAAGCAAAAAGAAGAAACAAAAAAAACGGCCACTGCTGAAAAAGTAAAATCATTCGGCAGGTTCGGAACCTGGGTGAAACGGGTGCAGGACTTTATGTATGCGCGTGACAGTGAAACGCCTTACCAGGTACAGCAGGCTAAGATTGCCATTGCCAATGGTGGTGTAGTGATGGGGCTGGGGCCGGGTAACAGCCGGCAAAGGAATTTCCTGCCACAGGCTTATAACGACTTTATCTATTCGATCATCATAGAAGAATATGGTTTGCTGGGAGGCGCATTCATGATATTCATATACTTAGTCTTCCTGTTCAGGTGCATACGCATCTTCAGGCGATGCCCTTATGCGTTTGGCGCCTTCCTTGCATTGGGGTTGAGCTTTACATTAGTGATACAGGCCGTTGCGAACATGGCGGTGAATGTAAATATTGTACCGGTTACAGGCGTCACGCTCCCCTTAGTGAGTATGGGAGGAAGCTCCTTCCTGTTTACCTGCGGCGCGATCGGGATTATATTAAGCGTAGCGAGAAATGTGGAGCAATTGGAAGGGAAGGCAATAGTGCAGGAGGGAGGGGGGATTTAGGATGGCGGATGTAGGATTTTTTGATGTGTAAATAAATGTAGATGCAGGTGAAGAAAATAATTATAGCGGGAGGGGGTACCGGGGGGCATATATTTCCGGCCATCGCCATCGCCAATGCATTGCGGCAGCGGGTGCCGGGCATGGAGATATTGTTTGTGGGAGCGAAGGGAAAGATGGAAATGGAAAAAGTGCCACAGGCAGGTTATGCGATTAAGGGATTGGATATTGCAGGGTTTAACAGGAGTTCTTTGATCAAAAATATCAGCCTGCCCTATAAACTGATCAAAAGTTTCTGGCAGGTGCGGAAAATTGTAGATGCTTTTCAGCCGGCAGCTGTGATAGGCGTGGGTGGCTATTCCAGTTTCCCGGTATTGCGTTACGCACAGTCAAAAGGTATTCCCACATTCATTCACGAGAGTAATTCTTTTGCAGGCAGGAGCAATATCCTGTTAGGGAAGAAAGCGACACAAATCTTTGTAGCATCGAATGGTATGGAGCAGTTTTTTCCGAAAGAAAAAATTGTTGTTACAGGTAACCCGGTAAGAAAAGCCATATCGCAATCGTCGGTCACGAAAGAAGAAGCCCTGCATTTTTTTGGCTTGGATAGTGGTAAGACGACAGTACTTGTCATAGGCGGAAGCCTCGGCGCACGCAGTATCAACCAACTGATCGCTTCGCATATTGCCGAGCTGTCACAATTCAACCTGCAACTGATCTGGCAGACAGGGAAAAACGGCGCAGAAGTTTACCAGCAAAAAGGAAAAATGTTCCCGAATGTATGGGTGGGGGCATTTATACAGGACATGGACAAAGCTTATGCAGCGGCCGATGTGGTGGTATCGAGGGCAGGCGCTATGTCAGTAGCGGAATTATGCGTAGTGGGAAAACCGGTGGTGTTTGTGCCTTATCCGCATGCGGCAGAAGACCACCAGACAGTGAACGCTACCTACCTGACAGGCAGGCAGGCGGCGAAATTAGTGAAGGATGGAGAAGTGAACGCAAAACTGTTCTCTGTTATCATTGAACTGGCTATGAACCAAACATTACAACAGCAACTGCAGCAAAATATCAAAGCATTGGCTGTGACCAATGCAGATGAAATGATTGCTGATGAAATATTAAAACATATCGGGTGAGTAAACTGGCATCCATACAGAAGATTTATTTTATAGGCATAGGCGGCATTGGCATGAGCGCACTGGCCAGGTATTTCCATGCGAAAAAAGTGGCAGTGAGCGGTTATGACAGAACATCCACTCCGCTTACCCGTGAACTGGAAGCAATGGGTATTGCCATTCACTACGAGGAAAAGGTTGAGCTGATCCCGAAAGATGCAGATGCGGTGGTGTACACACCCGCCATCCCTGCCACGCATGCAGAACTGGTGTATTATCGTGAACACCATTACACGGTTATTAAACGCAGTGATGTATTGCAGTGGATCACCGAAGGTTCTTTTAATATCTGTGTGGGCGGAACGCATGGCAAGACCACCGTTACTTCCATGATCGCACACCTGTTGCGGGATTCAGGGTATGGGTGCAATGCTTTTTTGGGTGGCATAGCAGCTAATTACAACACCAATTTCTGGAGCAGCGATAGCAATGTGGTGGTAGTGGAAGCCGATGAATACGACAGGAGTTTTTTGAAACTAGTCCCGGATATCGCGGTGATCACAGCCATGGATCCGGATCACCTGGATATTTATGGCACACCCGAAGAAGTGGAAAATGCCTTTGTGCAATTCTCACAGAAAGTGAAGCCGGGCGGTTGCTTAGTTACAAAACACGGATTGCGCAGAAGCAGTGAGTTGAAAGCTGCGCATGGCTTTCAGTATAGTCTCGATGATACAGCGGCAGATGTTTATGCAGGCAATATCAGGGTCATACAGGGCAGTTACCGGTTTGACGTGACCGCAAGATCATGGTTACTGAAAGATGTGGTGTTGCACATGGGCGGGTTGCACAATATTGAAAATGTGGTGGCAGCTATCACAGTTGCTAAATACTTAAACATAGCTGATGAAAAGATCAAAGCTGCGGTAGAAAGTTTCAGAGGGGTAAGGAGAAGGTTTGAATATGCATTGAAAGATGCGTCGCATGTATTGATAGATGATTATGCACACCACCCGGAAGAACTGCGTGCACTGATCAGCGGGGTGAAAAGCATCTTCAAAGAGGAAGAACTGGTACTGGTGTTTCAGCCGCATTTGTTCAGCCGGACAAAAGACCTGGCTACTGCTTTTGCGGCGAGCCTTGATAAAGCAGACCAGGTGATCTTATTACCCATTTACCCGGCGAGAGAATTACCGGTGGAAGGGGTGACAAGTGAACTGATCGCAAACCAGATGCAACTGAAACGGAAACAGGTGATGAGCAAGGAAGAGATGCAGGAATGGATGAGCAGGCAGCAACCCAAATTAGTAGTGATGGCAGGAGCGGGTGATATAGATGCATTGGTACAGCCCGTAAAAACATTGCTTTTGAACCACTGAGCATGCAAAAGGTGAACTGGAAACAACGATTGGTACAGGCGGCCTGGCTGCTGGCCGGGATTGGCACGGTTGTGTTATTGGGCGCAGCCATGCAGCAAAAAAACCGGAAAAAATGCACCGATATCAGGATCGAGATCACCGGTGCGGAGCAACATATGTTCATTGATGAAAAAGACATCATGGATATGTTACAGCGGAATGGCCCCGTTACCGGTACACCTGTTGCGACGCTGAACCTTCGTGCCATGGAGACGGTGATTGAAAAAGACCCATGGGTGAAGAATGCTGAAATGTTCTTTGATAACCAGCAGGTATTGCAGGTGCGGATAGAAGAAAGACAGCCGGTGGCCAGGGTGTTCACCATCCAGGGGCATTCTTTTTACTTAGACAGCGGCGCCATGCGTTTGCCGCTGAGTGAAAAATTATCGGCACGGGTACCCATGTTCACCAACTTCCCGTCTGACAGGAAACTATTGTCAAAGCCGGACAGTACACTATTACGGAATGTAGTGAAGCTGGGCGGTTATATCCTTGCTGATTCTTTCTGGATGGCACAGGTAGCGCAGGTAGATATTACGCCACAGGCAAATTTTGAATTGGTGCCGGTGATGGGAGACCATGTGGTATCCTTGGGTAATACAGATGAATTAGACGATAAATTCAACCGCCTGTATACGTTTTATAAACAGGCATGGCTGCAAAATGGCATAAACACTTATGACAGGTTAGACTTGCGTTTCAATAGCCAGGTAGTAGCCCGAAAAAGAAACGCTGCTCAATCGCTGGCGGCAACAGCAACCGCCGCTACGCCTGTCAAAGACAGCGCTGCAATAGTAGCAAAGCCAACGCCTGTTGTTAAACCGCTGATAAAAGAACCTGTTAAAACAAAAACTATTAATGCAGCAAACAATAAAATAAATAATAATTCGTTAACGAAGAAGCGTGCAGCAAATGTGAAGCAACCGAAAGCAGTGATGAAGAGTCTCACAAAAAAAACAACAAACAACTAAAACAGATACGCTATGAATCACAATGAATCACCAATCATTGTTGGTCTCGACATTGGAACTACAAAAATTGCCGCTATTGCCGGTCGCAAGAATGAACATGGCAAGCTGGAGATACTCGGCTTTGGCCGTGCCAACAGCAATGGCGTGCAACATGGGCAGGTATTGAACATTGACCAGACCATCAAAGCTATCCAGCAGGCTTTACTCAATTGCTATGAAAGCAATCCTGACCTGGAGATCACAGAAGTATATGTGGGGATCGCAGGTCACCATATCAAGAGTTTGCAAACCCGGGGCGATATCGTTCGCCAGGACCCTGAGACGGAGATCCAGCGCTGGGAGATAGACCAGTTACTGAATAACCAGCGCAAGACCTTTATACCAGCGGGCGATCAGATCATTGATGTGATACCGCAGGACTTCCATGTGGATAATATTCAAAATATTAAGGATCCTGTAGGATATAATGGCGTGAAAGTTGGTGCTAATTTCCATATCATCACGGGCGACAGGAATGCGATCCGTAATATCAACCGTGCGGTGGAAAGAAGCGGGCTCAGCACCAAGGACCTGGTATTGCAGCCGCTGGCTTCTGCAAGCGCTGTGATGAGCGATATAGATATGGAAGCAGGAGTGGCCATCCTGGATATCGGTGGCGGCACCAGTGACCTCGCTGTTTTTTATGAAGGCATTTTAAAACATACGGCTGTGATACCATTTGGCGGGGAGAACATTACCAATGATATCCGTATGGGATTAGGCGTATTGAAAAGCCAGGCTGAAGCCATGAAAGTACAGTTTGGCAGCGCATTGGCAGATGAGGCTAAGAACAATGCCTTCATTACCATCCCCGGATTGAAAGGCATGCCCGCCAAAGAGATCAGTGTGAAAAACCTGGCAGCCATCATACAGGCACGCATGAGCGAGATACTTGATTTTGTAACATACCATATTAAGCAGGTGGGACTTGACAGTCGCGCACTGAATGGAGGTATCATCTTAACAGGAGGCGGCTCGCAACTGAAACACCTGATCCAGTTAACAGAATATACCACCGGGCTAAATGCACGCATTGGCCTGCCAAATGAACACCTGGCGCCCAATCATATTGATGAGCTGAAAAAGCCGATGTACGCCACCTGTCTTGGACTGATCTTAAAAGGATACAGTGATTACGATCACAAATACAAAGAGTTCGCTGAGAAATTCAGGAAAGTGGAAGTGCCAAGGGCGCTGACTGTAACATCGGCAACGCAGCCTGTTGTGGAAGAAACACTGGCTACCAATGTACGGGTGGATGTAACCGAAAGAAAACAAAAATTCTGGGATAAGTTTAAAAATAACCTGATAGACCTGTTCAAGGAAGAGGAAGACCAGGTGATTAAATGATTGCATCCAATGCCCCGTTTTTAAAATCCAATGATCCAATTTTTATTGTATGCAAGAATATCTACCTAACCCAAATAATACGCTATGATTCATTTTGATCTTCCCAAACAGAAATCCTCCATCATCAAGGTCCTCGGTGTAGGGGGCGGGGGAAGCAACGCCGTTAACTTTATGTTTGAACAGGATATTACGGGCGTTGATTTTATTATTTGTAATACCGATGCGAAAGCAATTGAACAAAGTAATGTCCCCAATAAAATACAACTGGGACCACACCTGACACAGGGACTCGGCGCCGGCGCCAACCCCGAAGTAGGAAAGAAAGCCACGGAAGAATCGCTTGACGAGATCAAGCGCATTTTAGAAGTCAACACTAAAATGGCCTTTATTACAGTGGGTATGGGCGGTGGTACCGGAACCGGCGGCGCTCCCATTGTTGCACAGATATGCAAAGACCTGGGTATCCTTACGGTAGGTATCGTAACCACGCCTTTCGGATTTGAAGGTCCCCGCAGGCAGCTGCAGGCGGAAGAAGGGATCAAACAATTGAAACCTTATGTGGATACCCTGCTCGTGATCAGCAACGACAAGCTGCGCATGCAGTACGGTAACCTTAAAATGAAAGAAGCATTCAGCAAAGCAGACAATGTACTGGCAACTGCTGCTAAATGTATCACGGATATTATTAACAGCCGCGGTCATATTATTGTTGACTTTGCCGATGTATGTACCGTGATGAAAAATGGCGGTGTGGCTATATTGGGTAAAGCGGAAGTGGAAGGCGAGGACCGTGCACAGCGTGCTATTGAAGAAGCGCTGGCTTCTCCTTTACTGAATGATAACGATATCACAGGAGCCAAATGGATACTGATCAATATCAACAGTATGGAAGGCGAAGATGAGTGCACCATGGACGAACTGGAAACCATCAATAACTACCTGCGCATGCAAGCTGGTGAAGACACCGATGTGATTGTGGGTATGGGCTACGATCCTACCTTAGGTAAGAAGATCGGCATTACTTTAGTTGCTACCGGTTTTGAGCACAAAGATCCTTTTGCCAAGCCTGTGGCCGTGAAAAAGCCGGAGCCCAAGCCTGAAAAGATTATGATGACATTGGGTCTTGATACGGAAGAACCCAAGCCCGTACAACAATTGGTGCAACAGACCTTACCATTGGAAGACAAAGATCCTTTTGCGCCAAGAATGCAGGAAACACCGGTTGAGGAACCTGTTATCAATCTGTTCTCACAGCCGGCTGCTGCTGCAACACATACTGAAATAGCGGAAGCAGGGGAGCCGGAATCAACTGTACTGCATTTTGAACTGAGTACAGAGCTGACCACTGATGTGAAAGTGGAAGAACCCGTGCAGGAAGAAGTACATGTGGCGAGAACGGTAATTAACGAGATGCTGGATTTCAAAGTAACGGAAAAGCCCGCAGCTCCGGCTGTGTCTTACCTGAATAAACCTGCCAATATCTACGCCGCTTCTGAGCCCGAACTGACAGCGATAAAGGCTGCGACACCGCCACCAGCGGTTGAAACAAAAGCTGCACCTGCACCTCAGCCGGCTCCAGAAGAAACTCAAATGGAGATGCAATTAGTAATGCGGGAAGAAGCAACCCCGCCCGCTGCAAAACCAGCTGCCCAGGTTGTGCCACCCGTATCCGTACATGATGATGTGCTGGATGATATAGAAGAACAGAAAAGAAGGGCTGCAGAAAGGATCCAGAAACTGCGTAACCTTTCTTTCAATATGAACAGCGCCTCCGATGCAAACAATGAGTTCGATAGTGTTCCTGCCTATGTTCGCCGTAATATGGAATTGTTTGGAAATACACTGACTTCTGTAGAAAACTTCTACAGCAAGTACACCGTAAGCAAAGATGAGAATGATCAGACGCAGATATCAACCATCAATACTTTCCTTGACGGTAAGAAACCTGACTAAAGATTGCTCAACATAGATGATTTGATTTTTGTTTAGCTTGGTGATTTTAGTTGTTGTCCTCCCGACTGAAAAGTCGGGAGTTTTTTTAGTCCCCCGCTCTGAAGAGCGGGGCAATCTTTTTATAGATCACGGCGCTTATGTACGGTGTAACAGATCAGCCAGATGATGGCTGTTAATACGATCGTCAGCAGGATGTGTTGGGAAACCATGCCCAATGCCGCTTCATAATTTGCTTTGGCATCTTTTCCGAACCTGCCAATAAAGGCAGGGGCTACCAATAAACGGTCAGATATTTCAAAAGGCAATAGCCTGGCAATACCATCGGCGTGGTACCTGTATTTAAGCAGGTTGACCAAAATATTTTCAACGATGAGGTAATAAAAAAGAAAGACGCCCAATGCAATAAAGGCTTTCTTAATTAAATAACCGAGCAGGAATGCAATGGATAACTGCGCGAATGTCTGCAACAAAAAAAGCGGTATATACTGTAATTGCTCACCCCACTGGCCCGACAGGCTTTCACCGTTATAGATACCAAAACCTGCTGCCACCAATACATACACGATAGTGGCGATGACGGAGATGATCAGTACATCGCAGAGCTTGCTGGTGATGAACTGGTTCCTGCTCCAGCCGTCAATAATGTTTTGCCGGTGTGTCCTGAAATTATATTCATTGGTGATCAGCATGATGACCAATATGGACGGCAGTATGACAAAGAACGATGAAAAATATGCAACCGAATGCCAGGCTTCGGGGAATGCGAAAGGGTTGCCCAATAACATTTTAGCGAGGTTATTGGCGGCATCCTTACCTGAAGTAATCTTCGTGTAGATATTGTAGAACATGGTGTTAATACCCGGGTAGGTGAGCATGACAATACCCAGCATCCACCAGAATGCAGGATATTTTTTCAGTTTGAGCCATTCAATTTTTATAAGTGCAAGCATGGATGATCGTTTAGCAGTTAGTCATTGGTTAATTCAAGGAATTTTGTTTCGAGGCTTTTCTTTTTCAGCACCAGCAGGTTCAGTGCAATGCCTTTTTCAAAGCAAAAGCGGTTGATATCTTCTAACCTGGCAGTGCCTGTTGGAAAGAATAACTGTACTATCCGGCCATCCTGTTTGATGTGTGTATAGCCCGAAAAATGCCCCAGTGCTGTGTGCAGGAGATCGGGGTTATTGGAAGAGACTTCAACGATATCTTCGTTGACAAGTACTTCATCTACCTGTCCGGCTGTGAGTAGTGTTCCCTGTTTCATGATGGCTACATGTGTGCAGACTTTCTCCACTTCATCCAGGAGGTGGCTGGCCATGATAATTGTCTTGCCCTGGTGCGCCAGTGTTTTGATCAGCTCCCTTATTTCTGCGATGCCCACCGGGTCTAATCCGTTGGTAGGCTCGTCAAACACCAGTACCTGCGGATCGCCCAGCAGGGCGGCAGCGATAGCTAATCTTTGTTTCATGCCGAGACTATAGGTACTGAACCTGCTTTTCTTGCGTTGGGTTAATTTTACGATCTCCAATACTTTATCGATATCGGCAGGCGTACCCCTGCCACTGATGGCTTGCGTAATATTGAGGTTGTCAACAGCAGAAAGATAATGGTAGAGGTTGGGTGTCTCCAATAAAGAACCGATCTGCTTCCTTGTCTCCGGCGAACCGGGCCGTCCAAACCAGGCAAAGGTACCCGTACCGGGTTTGAGAATATCCAGTATAATACTCAGCATAGTGGTTTTGCCACTGCCATTGGGGCCCAGTATGCCAAATACGCTTCCTTCCGGTACTTCAAAAGACACATTTTTAAGCGCCTGTATGGAGCCGTAGGATTTGCTGATGTTTTGGAGGGAGAGGACAGGAGACATGGGGTTTGAATTCAAAATTCAAAAATCAGTTTCTTAGTGGCTTGCCGCTTTTTAGGACGCTTTGGATGCGTTCCAGGGTTTTCTTTTCGCCGCACAGGCTTAGGAATGCTTCTCTTTCGAGGTCGAGCAGGTATTGTTCACTTACTAAGGTCTGCTCGCTCAGGTCGCCGCCGCACATAACGTAGGCTAATTTTTTGGCTACTACCACATCATGATCCGTAGCATAGTTGCCACGCCACATGCCATTGATACCTGCATAGAAAGCGCCTAATGCAGAGCGGCCGAGTACTTTGATGTCTTTCCGTTGCACAGGAGTGATATAACCCTGGTCATATAATCCGGTCACGGATTTTTTGGCTTCATAGATGCGCCTGCCGGAGTTCATGACTATTTCATCATGCCCCCTTCGGAGAATGCCCATGTCAAATCCTTCCTGTGCAGAAGTGGCTACTTTGGCAGTAGCTATGGAGAGGAAGCGGTTTTTTAGTGTGATGGTTTCCGGCTCATCTTCATGCATCTCATCGGCCGCGCGCATGACAAATTCTTTGGTACCGCCGCCGCCGGGTATCAATCCCACGCCCAATTCTACCAGGCCAATATAAGTTTCAGCGGCAGCACATATTTTATCTGCATGCAGGTTCATTTCACAACCACCACCCAATGCCAGGCCATGTGGAGCGGTGACAACAGGAACGGAGGAATAGCGCACATGCATCATGCTGTTCTGGAACAGACGGATGGCCATATCCAGTTCATCATATTCCTGCTCAATGGCGAGCATGAAGATCATACCCACATTAGCGCCCGCGCTGAAATTGGGGCTTTCATTAGCGATAACCAATCCCTTGAATTTTTCTTCTGCAATACCAATCGCCCTGTTCAATCCTTCCAATACTTCTCCGCCGATACTGTTCATTTTAGTGCTCCATTCGAAACCCGCAACACCATCGCCTATATCGTACAGGCGGCAGGCACTGTTTTTCCATACCAATTGATCGCTATGGTTTTTCAACACTAAGAATGCTTCGCCACCGGGCAGGGCCTTGTATGACCTGGAAGTAAGATCATAGTACAAGCGTTTACCATTTTCTATTTTATAGAAATGAGTGATGCCGCTGGCGATCATCTCATTTACCCAGGGTGCTGTTTTGTAGCCGGCTGCTTTCATGGCTTCCGTTGTTTTGGCCACGCCGAGCAGGTCCCAGGTCTCAAATGCACCGATCTCCCAGCCGAAGCCGGCCATCATGGCATCATCAACACGGTACAATTCATCGCTGATCTCGGGAATACGGTGAGAGATATAAGAGAAGAGGGAGTAATGGAAAGCCCGGTAAAAATCACCGGCTTTGTCCGTTGCTGCACTGAGCATTTTGATCCGCTGCTTCAGGTCATCTACCGGCTTAGCGGCTTCCAGGCTTGCAAACTTAGGTTTTACCCTGGCGCCATATTCCATGGTTTGGAGGTTCAGGGTAAGGATCTCTTTACTGTCGGCAGATTTTATCTTTTTGAAGAAGCCTTGTCCCGTCTTATCCCCCAGCCAGTTATTGGCAACAAGGGTCTCTAACCAGCCGGGGATATTGAAAATGGCTTTGGATTCATCAGCGGGGCAATTCTCTGCCACCCCTTTGGCAACTTTCACTAAAGTATCAATACCCACCACATCAGCCGTTCTGAAAGTGGCAGATTTGGGGCGGCCGATGATGGGGCCAGTGAGGGCATCAATCTCATCAATACCCAATCCCATCTTGTCCATCAGATGAAAAATGCTCATGATGCCAAACACACCTATGCGGTTGGCAATGAAAGCGGGGGTGTCTTTACAGAGGACGGTGGTCTTGCCTAAGAACAGATCGCCATAATGCAGGAGAAAATCCACTACTGTGGGATCGGTATGCGGAGTGGGGATGATCTCTAACAGGCGCAGGTAACGGGGTGGGTTAAAGAAGTGACTGCCACAGAAATGTTTGTTAAAATCATCGCTTCTTCCTTCCGTCATGAGGTGAATAGGGATGCCGGAAGTATTGGAAGTGATAAGGGTACCGGGCTTGCGGAACTTCTCTACTTTTTCATAGAGTTGTTGTTTGATATCAAGGCGCTCCACAACTACTTCAATGATCCAGTCGCAATGGACAATCTCTTTCAGGTGATCATCAAAGTTGCCGGTAGTGATACGTTTGATGACTTCTTTGGTAAAAACGGGAGAAGGATTGCTTTTTATGGCAGCCTGTAAGGCATCGTTGACAAGTTTATTGCGTTCAGCAGGCTTGGTGCTTGCTTCGGCTCCTTTGGGAACCATATCTAATAACAGTACCTGTACGCCGGTACCTGCAAAGTGGCAGGCAATACGGGAGCCCATGACGCCACTGCCCAAAACAGCAACTTTTTTGATCGAAGGATTCATCTTCATATGCTAAGCTTTGTATAAAATTAGTTAGTTATGCAACTATTATACCGAAGGTAGCAAAAAAAATATCCAACTTCCAAGGCAGGGTGGCGGAGAAGTTGGATATTATTTTGGCCGGTTCGGATTTGTGTATCATGATCACTTTTCCGAGGTGGCGGCGCCTTTGTATGCCATATACAGGCAGACAAGGTAAACGACTAGCAATACATAAACTAACATAATCGGGGGGTTGATTTGTTAACCCAATATACAGAGAAAATTAAAAAAAACTTAGCATTGGCTCCCCGGTTTTATGCACTTGTGTGAATAGTGGGGAAAAAATGGGGGATTTTAAACATTTACTGGCAGGATTTGCCCTGCTTTCGGTTATTTTTGTTGGTATGGAAATAACTCCTGAAATGGTGGAAAACCTGGCGCATTTAGCCAGGCTGCAGTTTACTGAGGCTGAAAAATTGTCGATCGGCGCTGACCTTCAGAAAATGGTTGCTTTTGTGGAGCACTTGCAAGCCGTGGATACAACCGGTGTGGCTCCTTTATTGCACATGGGTGATGCTGCCAATGTGTTGCGGGATGATGTGGTAGCAGGATCGTTGTCAAGGGAGGAAGCATTATTGAATGCCCCGGTAAAAGATCTGCAATTTTTCAAAGTGCCGAAGGTCATTAAAAAATAATTTCATTACCCGTACGAAACCTGTTGTTTATGAGCGATGCGATCATTCGGTTGGAAAATATCCAGAAAAGTTATTTTATGGGAAGCCAGGCGATAGCTGCGTTGAAAGGGGTTTCGATGGAGATCATGAAAAATGAATACGTGGCATTGATGGGGCCATCCGGCAGTGGCAAGAGCACCATGATGAATATCCTCGGTTGCCTGGATTCCCCTACGGGTGGCAGGTACATACTGAACAACAAAGACGTAAGTAAGATGCCCGATGATGACCTGGCCAGTGTGCGTAATACCGAGATTGGTTTTGTATTCCAGCAATTCAACCTGCTGCCCCGTTTAACTGCTGCAGAGAATGTTGCCCTGCCTTTGATCTATGCCGGGGTAGGGAGGAAAGAAAGAACAGAACGCGCTATGGAAGCGCTGAAAAAAGTGGGACTGGAAGACCGGAGCCACCATAAATCCAATGAGCTGAGTGGCGGACAAATACAACGTGTGGCCATTGCCCGCGCCCTGGTCAATGATCCCTCCATCCTGTTAGCCGACGAGCCCACCGGTAACCTCGATTCAAGAACCTCTGTTGAGATCATGGAGATTTTCGGCAAAATTCAGCAGGCGGGGAATACCGTGATATTGGTCACACACGAAGAGGATATTGCCGCTAATGCACGGAGGATCATCAGGCTGCGCGATGGGGTAGTGGAGAGTGACAGAGCCCAGGAAAAACAGTACCATGGCTATCAAAATATACACTAAGACAGGCGACCTGGGTAAAACCTCGCTGATCGGGGGCACTAAAGTACCCAAGAGCCATATCCGCATTGAAACATATGGTACGGTGGATGAACTGAATTCATTTATTGGCGTGGTGAGTGATCACCTGGCTAACGCAGCTGTGAAGTTAACATTGAAAGAAATCCAGGACCGTTTATTTACGATAGGCTCTTCACTTGCTTGTGATCCGGATAAAGAACCCCTGATGAAAATGCCCGATTTGAAAGAATCGGATATTGTATACCTGGAAAGGGAGATAGACCAAATGAATGAGGTATTGCCTCCCATGAAAGCTTTTATTTTACCAGGCGGGCACCTCGCTGTCTCCACCACTCATGTAGCCCGCTGTGTTTGCCGGCGGGCCGAGCGTTGCTGCGTGAACATGCAGGAGCAGGGATTATTCGTAGATCCCTTAGTGATCAAATACCTCAACCGTTTAAGCGACTACCTCTTTGTCCTGGCCCGTTATGCAGGACACTTATTACAGGTTGATGAAATTCCGTGGAAACCGAGGGTGTGAATTTTGACTTCAAACAATCCTGCCATCTTTCATATGCAGCACCCTGTCGCTCATAGCGGCCAGTTCTTCGTTGTGGGTGACGATTAAAAATGTTTGCCGGAAATCCTGGCTTAGTTGTACAAATAACTGATGCAGTTCGCGGGCATTGGTGCTGTCGAGGTTGCCGGTGGGTTCATCGGCAAAAACGATAGCAGGGTTATTGATCAGGGCACGGGCTACCGCTACGCGTTGCTGTTCGCCCCCGGATAGTTGCTGGGGCTTGTTGTGGATGCGGTTGTGCAGTCCCAATGTGGCCAGCAACTGTTCCGCCCTTGCAGCCACTTCTTTTTTCTTTTTACCGGCGATCCAGCCGGGGATGGATACATTTTCCAGGGCTGAAAATTCGGGCAGGAGGTGGTGAAACTGGAATACGAAACCGATGTGTTCATTCCTGAAAGCAGCCAGTTTTTTGCCTTTGAGCAGGTCGATACGCTCGTTACGGAGCCAGATAGCGCCCTCGTCGGCGCTGTCTAATGTGCCTAAAATATGTAATAATGTGCTTTTGCCGGCCCCCGAGGAGCCCGCAATACTGACGATTTCACCGGCATTGACGGTAATATCCACACCTTTGAGCACCCGTAACTGGCCGTATTGCTTGGTTATATGTTCCGCTTTCAGCATCTAAATGATTGATATTAACCCTGCAAACGTACAACAGGGCGATTCATGTTGATTAAATTTTAAATATTTCTTTGCACACCATAAAACTGGGGTTTGGTCATATCATTTATACGGCTACATTTGCAAAAAATTAAAAGGTAAAATATGTTCTGGACATTAGAATTAGCAAGTTACCTGGAAGAAGCGCCCTGGCCTGCCACCAAAGATGAACTGATCGACTATTCTATCCGTAGTGGTGCGCCGATTGAAGTGGTGGAAAACCTGCAGGAACTGGAAGATGAAGGGGAAGTGTACGAGAGCATTGAAGACATCTGGCCCGACTATCCCAGCCAGGAAGATTTCATGTTTAATGAAGACGAGTACTAGTACTAAACCCTATTAAAGGGGAAACGAACAATATTGTGAGAGCCGTTCAGGAGTGAACGGCTTTTTTTTATCTAAATCCTACATTCCCAACCGCTGCATCACTTCATTACTCACTCCCGTTGTAGAGTAACCACCGTCATGGAAAAGGTTTTGCATGGTTACCATGCGGGTGAGGTCGGAGAAGAGGGTAATGCAATAGTTGGCACAATCTTCTGCAGTGGCATTACCCAAAGGAGCGATGGCATTGGCATAATCATAGAAGTCGCCAAACCCTTTGATGCCTGTACCGGCTGTCGTCTTGGTAGGTGATTGAGAAACAGTATTGATACGTACTTTTTTCTCTAAGCCGTAGTGATAACCAAAGCTGCGCGCAATAGATTCGAGCATGGCTTTGATATCGGCCATATCTGTATAGAAGGGGAAGGTACGCTGAGCCGCCATATAAGTGAGGGCCACTACGCTGCCCCATTCACTGATGGCGTCTAATTTTTTTGCAACGGCCAGCATTTTATGAAATGACATGGCAGATACATCAATCCCTTTCATGAAGTAATCATAGTTTGATTCCGTGTAAGGAATGTTCTTACGGATGTTAACGCTCATCCCGATGGAATGCAGTACAAAATCTATTTTGCCTCCTAATATTTCCTGCGATTGGGTGAAGAGCGTTGTCAGTTCCTCCACACTGGTAGCATCGGCAGGGATGATCTGCGCGTTCGTTTTTTCGGCCAGTTTTTTAATTTCACCCATACGCATGGCAATGGGTGCATTGGTTAAAACAAAACTGGCGCCTTCTTCATGCGCTTTCTCTGCTACTTTCCATGCAATAGAGTTCTCGTCCAACGCACCGGTAATAATGCCACGTTTTCCTTTTAATAAGTTGTATGCCATAGTATCTGTTGTTTGCGGTTTGTTGTCTGTGTTTTACTGTTTAGTTCATCATTTCCCTCGCGTTCTCCATTGCTGCGGCTGTGGGCTTCTCGCCGCTCAGCATGCGTGCGATGGCGGTAATGCGCTCGTCCTGGTCCAGCAGCCTGATATTGGTCTTGACTATATCGTTGGTGATTTCCTTATACACAAAGAAATGGGCATTGGCCTTGCCTGCGATCTGGGGCTGGTGTGTAATGCAAATGATTTGACGGTTATCGGCGAGTCCTTTCATGATCAGCCCCACCTGCCTGGCGGCCTCTCCTGAAATACCAGTATCTATTTCATCAAAGATCATGGTGGGCAGGTCGATGGATTGGGCTACAAGTGATTTGATACAGAGCATCAGCCGGCTCAGCTCTCCGCCGCTCGCCACTTTGCGTACCGGTTCAAAACGATTGCTTTTATTGGCATCGAATAAGAAATCTATATCGTCTTTGCCAAAAGCCTGCAGGATTGTTTCCTGCATGGATACTTTTAGTCTTGCATTAGGCATGCCAACCTGGTGCAATAACTGGTTTACTTTTTTTTCCAGTGGCATTACCTGCTGGTGTCTTGCTTTGGATAAGAGCGAGGCAGTTTTTTCGGCCGATTGATACAATTGCGCCACTTCTTTTTCTTTGGCAGCGATGGCATCATCTATATGTAGTACGGCCTGTAATTTAACTGCTAATGTTTCCTGCAGCGCCAGGAGTTCCTGGGTGGTTTGCACCCCATGTTTTTTCAATAGCTTATAGCCATCTGTCAACCGCTGGCTGATCTGGTCGATCCGTTTTTCATCAAAATTCACAGCATCATTCAACCTGTCTACTTCCCCGGCAATATCCTGCAATTCAATCTGGCTGCTTTGCAGGCGTGTGATTATTGCGGGCAGATCGGGATGATAGGAGGCAAAGCCCTGTAACTGGTTCACCAATTGTTTTAATAAAGTAACCACTGGCAGTTCACTTTCTTTCAGGTCAAAATGAACTTTTGACAGCGTGGTTTTAATGCCTTCAGCGTGACTTAACAATTTCAGTTCCTGGTCCAGTTCTTCCAGTTCATTTTCTTTCAGACCCACTTCATTCAATTCATCAAACAGAAACTGGTGGTAATCAGCTTCCTTATTAAAAGCGGCTTTCTGTTCCTGCAAGCGTGACAGCTCTTTACTGGCGAGCTGCCATTGACGGAATAAGTCGCGATAGGTATTCAATAGTGTCTCATTATTGGCCAGTGCATCCAATACTTCCCGCTGAAAACCGGAATCGCCCAGTTCAAGCGTATCAAATTGCTGGTGCAGGTCTACCAATAAGGAAGCCAGTGTTTTTAATTGTTGTAGTGTGGCAGGTGTATCGTTGATAAATGCCCTCGATTTTCCATTAGCGCCAATCTCTCTTCTCAATATTAATTCATCAGCTGCATCAATATCCTGCTCCTGTAAAAAATCGACTACCCGCTTTTTCTCCCCCACTGCAAAACTGCCTTCGATGAAACATTTCTTTTCCTTATTAACCAGCACTGCACTATCTGCCCGCTCACCCAATATCAGGCTAAGCGCTCCCATCAGAATACTCTTACCCGCACCGGTTTCACCGGTGAT
>JBHAFM010000011.1:0-48641 GCA_041856175.1 Sediminibacterium sp. | reverse complement strand
GCTCAATAATTGCTTCGAGCATATCTTTATAAGAAAAGCGGGTTCCCAGTTGTGTAAGATCAGGACCAGCCACTCCACCTTCACCGCGCATGGTATGACAGGAAATGCAAAGTGAAGTAGTAAACATTGCTTTCCCTCTTTCAAAATTACGATGCGAAATACCACTATCTGCTACAGCCAACGCCTCTTTCATTGTCCATCTTCTTCCGGGGCCCTTAGGTTGCTCAACGCCATTAGCCAAATAGTTTCCGGAACTGGCAACTAAAGAATCCCCTGAAATTGTATTAAAATAAGCGAAGCGATCCTGCGCAACATTTTTGAGGGCGTTCTTACGGGTCTTGTCGATAAAGCCAATAAAACTGTGCCCTCCTTTAAATTTAAAAGCAGCATAAAACCATTTGAAATATTTTTCCTGCAGCTCAGGTGTCCATCCTGATTTTGTTTCGCTCAATACCGTTGCATAATATGTTTGTTGTGCAGGAGGCACATTTGCAAGCATGCCTGCGATATCTATTCCGTATTGAGGGTTTCGCAGAATCAGGTCAGAGGACTGGGTAACCGTATTTTGCTTATCATCTTTTGCAGTAGCGAGCAAAGCCATTGTTTTTTCTGCTGCCTGAGGCGCTTCAATATAAACCAGCACCTTACTCAGCTCCCTGTTCAATTCATTGGATTGTGCAGGATAATGCGGGTTAAGATAAGCTGCCACCTGAGCTTTTACATCAGTACCAGGCAATCCCATTCGGGATAGAACCAGTTCAAAGGCGCGCACAATATCAATTTGCTGTGATTCGGAAAGTTGGGCATAGTTAACGCTGGTAAGCGACTTCAGCGCCTGGCTTTTTAAACTGGCATTACCCTGGTGTGCTAGCGCAATAATGCCCTCTATTAAAGTCTGCGGGTCTTTCTCTTTTAAGACCTGCTGTTGCCATTGGCTTACCGGCTGGTGTTCTATAGCAACCCTGGCTGCATAGCGTATAAACCGGTCGCTGTGTTTCAAATATGGCCAGGCAAAAGCAACAGCGCCTGCCTGCGGCTTCCCATGATATTCTTCTAATTTTCTTCGGATCTTCTGCTCTTCATTGAGTGGAGCAGGCGTCAGCGTTTCTGTGTGCTGCGTATTGTTGCCATAGTAAACACGGTAAAGATCCGATTCGAGCCTGCGTCCGCCTGTGAGAAAATAAAGTGCCCCATCCGGACCAATCATACCATCTGTTAAAGGCAAAGGCGAACCTGAAACAAACTCTTCTCCCTTCGCCTTATAAGATGCTCCATCCTGATCGAGTTGAATGGAATAGATAATTCCGAAGCTCCAGTCAAAGGCAAATAAAGACCTGCGGTACTTTTCCGGAAAGTGTGCATTTTGTCCATTAAAAAAACTGGTAGGAGATCCCTGGCCAACATTTAAAATGGCCTGCAAATTATCAGGGTAAGCTGGTGACCATTTCTCTGTACCGGGGCGCCATCCAAATTCGCTGCCACTGGTTACCTGGCAAATACGGGTGGGGCGATACCAGGGAAGTCCAAAATCCCATTCCATATCCGAATCGTAAGTGAACATATCACCTGCATCGTTAAAAGTAAGGTCAAAAGGGTTGCGATATCCTGAACTGACCAATTCCCAATTAGTTCCTGTTGAATCGATATGGGCTATCCACCCGCCATGGGTATTCACTGTATTATCATGCCCATTGGGATCTTTTATAAATGGCAGCAGGTTGTCAATCTTCGCATCAGTAGGAACCCTGTATGCATCCATTTTCGGGATCTTGGTAAAATTTCCTGCAATAACATACATCGATTTCTTATCGGGCGCCAATACCACACTGTGCGGTCCGTGTTCGCCCCGCCCCTCCAAAGATTTCAGTAATGTCACTTTATCAAACTGGTCATCTCCGTTCATATCCTGCAAGCGATAAAGTCCGCTGCGGCTGGAATGGATTGAATCACCTTCATCGTTGACCATAACATACAGGCTGTTAAAGGCATACAATAAGCCGTGGGCGAAACCAATTTTTATTTTAGTCGTATCACCGGGAATTTTAATTTCAAGTGTTTCTACCTGTACTTTTGATTTCGTTGTATCTGAACCAATAGCCGGGATTGTTACGCGATATAGATTTCCATATTGATCAGATGCAATCATTCTGCCCTTGTCATCAAAAGTCATGGCAACCCAGGAACCTTGTTCGTTTACACCGGGACTGTATAAATGATCGGCATGAAACCCATCGGGCAGTTTAAGGTTTGTAATTTTAGGATCTGATCCTTTTCCCGATTCCTTTGAGTTATTGCAGGACGTTCCAGCCAAAAGAAAAAGTGCAAATAATAATGTCAAATATTGATTACAATTTCTGCGCATATACATTGATATTTTTTTATTCATACACCTATATAGTTATGTTTATTATGGAGCCATATTAAAAAAGACGTATAACCCCTCTTTTCCTGCAACAATGATGTCCTTCCTTCCTGTGTTGTGCAGGTCTGCAATGGAGAAAAAAACGCCTGTCCCTTTCCCTTCGCCAAAAGGCCCATAGCTGATAACGTTCTTGGTAAATGATTCGCCATTCCATTTAAAATAATAGAGCGAAGGAGCATCATTATCTCCAGGATTATTGCCATTATGAGCACGGTAACGCTTCCCGGTAATCAACTCCATCTGGCCATCATTATCAATATCAGCCCATGCCATGGTATGGTACTGCGACTGAAAAGGGTCAATAGCATGTTTAATAAATCTTATCAATTTCCCATCACGCTTTTGCTCATACCAATCAAGACCATACCCGTGGCCCTGCCCAACTATCAGATCATTCAGGCCATCCTGATTTACATCTGCCACGATAATGGGAACACTTGCATCTCCCATATCAAAATCAGGATGAAATTTCCATGGTTTATTTTTCCGGTCGTCCGGTGCTTCCAGCCAGCCATTGGAAACAATAAAATCTCCGCGGCCATCTCCGTTAACATCACCAAATCCCAATCCGTGCCCGTGTTTCTCAGCTACCTGTGTCCTGGAAAATTGGCCTGTGGAAAGGCCGCTTTTATCACGTATTAACGTATAATAGGCTAAGGGTTTGCCAGGCGTATTGGGTACAATTTCATCAAAGCCGTCGCCATCAATGTCCCAGGCACGTGTAGTCTCTATATTCCCGGTTACTGCAATATCATGTTGTTTCCATTCCTGGTCATTTCCCGGGTTCTCCCGCCAGCGAAGTGTGGCATCAAACCAGCCTCCTGTTATAAAATCCATCTTTCCATCGCCGTTCACATCCATTGGGATGGTGGAGAAATCGTCATAATATTCACTCACTCTTTTTACCTGGCCAATCAGGTGACGCTTCAAAAATGATGGCCCCTCATACCAGTAACTACCCGATACAATATCTAACACATGGTCGCCATTAACATCAAATACACCTACAGATTCAGAACTTTCAGCAGCAATCATCTGCTTTTTAAATTTCAACTCCGGAACTGGTTGAAAAGAAAGCATGGGCAAAACAGATAATGCCACAAAAAATATAATATGCCTGTGATTATACATTCACTTATTGTTTGAGCATGATGTTTCGATACTCTACTTTCATTGGCGGACCAACGTGTACCTGTACTCCCATCAATCCCTCCGATTTTCCATTAACAGTATCATTATCCGTTACATCACTCATTAAAATGCCATTAATATAATGTTGCAGGTGGTTACCCTTTATAACCAGGCGACAAGTATTCCAATCTTCAGCATTAATTTTAGACTTCAAGGAATCCGAATCACCCAAAGAACCTGTCACAGTTGTTCCGGTCCAGGCATTGTTTTTAATGTATTCTTTTAAAGAAACCGGCTGCGTTGTATGATCAAACGGTTTCACCATTACTTTTTGACCGCGGTAAGCCAGGGTTGTCCTGGCACGTTCTTCGTAGTTTTGCCCGGTGTACCTGTTTGCACCGTCTATATCGGCCTGGTATCCTTTTAATGCATAAGGAACATCACTTAATTCTATACTCCGGTAATTAATACCGCTATTCCCGCTTTTGGTAATTTTAAATTCAAGGCTTAATTCAAAGTCAGCCGGCCTTCCACCCCGCCAGATGAGGAATGAGTTGGTTTTTAAAAGCGTGGCAGGTGTAATTTCTCCCACCAAATTACCATTTTCTACTCTCCAGTATTTGGGATCTCCCTCCCAGCCATTAAGCGTTTTACCATCGAATATTTTAACAAAGCCATCCTTTTCCTGATGCATCTTGCCTGATACCCTGCAACTGCTTGTTATTAACACAAACGGAACGAACACTCCCATCAAAATTCTTAGCGGAATGAATTTAAAATTGGTTTTGCTTAGCGTTTTAATTTGAATCATACTATAAATTTTCGTTTCCTGTGGTCAAATTATATATACCCGGGTGTGTCAATAAAAGATTCAGTAGCTTCTTTTAGTAACTACTGAATCTTTATGCAAAAATTAAAAATATGGATTTAGCGATGCTTCGGCTGCAGGAAAGCCATACAGCAAATCAAGATTGGTAAAGGCGTTATTAGGTGGAACAGCGCCACTAGGATAATAATAATCCTGCGGATTAGATTTAACCCTGTTTCCATAGGCTGTAATTACATCTACTGCACGGCCTGTTCTTACTAAATCGAACCAGCGTTTGTTTTCAAATGCTAATTCAACTCTTCTTTCCCGAAAAATGATATCACGCAGGTCAACCTGGCTGGTCGTAGTTATAGTAGCTGCTCCAGCCCCAAAAGCCCTGTCCCTGACCTTATTCAAATAAGGCAATGCCTCCGCACCTTTGCCTTGTTCGTTCAGTACTTCTGCAAGGAATAATAAAACCTCTGAATACCTGTATACTGGCCAGTTGTTGCCCGTATTTCCGTGCAATGCATGGGGTGCTGCAAATTTCTTAATGTAAGGATACACTTTATTTGTCCTTAAACTTCCGCTTAGTGTAACATAAGCAATGGAAGCATCTTTTCTATTATCGCCTGGCTCATAGGCAGCAATTATATCAGGAGTGGGGGCGTTATTGCCTTCGCCGGAAAGCGGTTGTGGATTGGAAGTTCCCGTTATTGGTCTTAATTCATCTGCAGTGATCGGGCGCGGCAAAAAGTTGTAAATGATACTCCCGTTATACCCGGCGGATCCTTCCATAAACTGAACTTCAAAAACCGATTCCTGGTTATTCTTGTTACCATTAGTGGTAGAAAAGGCATTACTATAATCGGGCATTAATGAATACTCATTGCTGTTAACTACATCTTTCAGAAGAGTTTCTGCTTCCGGCCATTTTTTTAGCACTATATATACATTAGCAAGCAAAGTTTTTGCTGCCCCCGATGTAGCCCGGCCTGCTTCCTGTTTTGATTTAGGCAGTAACAATTTAGTTGCACCATCTGCATCCTTGATGATCTGGGCATAAACTTCTTCTGGCGATGACAGCTTTAAAGCTGCTTCTGCCCGGTTGGTAACTGGTGTTAAATGCAATGGAACTTTTCCAAAATATCTTACTAACTCAAAGTAAGCATAGGCCCTAAGGAACAATGCCTGTCCTTTTAAATTATTTTTTGCGTCGGCATTAAAATCTACTTTATCAATTGTTGCCAAAATTTCATTGGTACGTGCAATAATTTGATAATCCAGGCGATATTGGTTGGTTACATGCACATTTGTCGTAATCCTGTTAGCCGTAGGAATACTAAAATCAGCTATATTTTCCTGCTGCTCTGTAGCTCCAAAAAGAATATTCCGGTAGTAATAAGTGTTATCGGAGTGCATTTCACCCAGAAGCCACGCTACATTGTTGACAATTGACCGCAGTGGAACATAGGCTCCGTTTACCGCTTGCTGAAAATCAGCCTGTTTTGTAAAAAAGGTAGCGGAACTCAATGCCGTCTCCGGGACTATTTCCAAAAATTTATTGCACGCGCTCATGCCAAAGCCTACCAGGCATATGATTATTATTTTTGCTTTCATTTTTTATACGGTAAAAATGTTAGGAAATAATTAAGTTGATTTTTTCACTTAAAAATTAAGGTTAACGCCAAGTGTGATCGTACGTGGAACCGGGTAGTTAGAAAGGTCTATCCCCTGGCTAAGGTTGCCGCCGTTCCCATTTCCATCTCCCTGGGCGCTTGTTTCAGGATTGGGGCCGCCCCAATAATTTGTAAAAACATACACCTGTTGCATCGAGGTATAGAGGCGGGCCGATTTAAAGAACCTGTTTTTAACGTCTATATTATACCCAAGCGTTATGTTTTTTATAGCGAAAAACGAAGCATCTGCAATAAAACGACTGTTCATCCAGTCTCTCTCAATACCGGTTACATTACCACCACCGACAGTCGTACCATAAAATCCCTTACCCGGATTGGCTTCTGACCTGAAACGATACTTTACTTCTTTTACTAAATTAAATACACCATCCAGGTTAGCAGTACTATAAAGATGGCGAACCAACAGTTGATTACCATACGAGCCGGAGCAAACAATTGCAAAATCAAAGTTGCCGTATTGTAAAGTATTGGTGATGCCATAAGTGAATTTGGGGAAAGGACTGCCGATTATTGTCCGGTCGTCTTTGTCCCCACCGTAAGTGATGATACCATCACCATTTACATCCCTCAATTTTATACTACCAACGGTTGAACGGCCAGGAACCTTGGGAGAATTATCAAGATCTTTCTGGTTCAGGTAAACACCATCAGCTACAAGTCCGTAGAATTGCCCGAATGGCTGACCCACTTTCGTAATATGGAAGGCTCCATATACCCGATCTATTCCATCAGCCAGTGCCAATACCCTGTTGCGATTGAATGAAATATTGGCATTGGTAACCCATTTAAGCTTTCCTTCTGTATTTCTTGTAGTCACAGCAAACTCATGCCCCCAAAACTTAATTTCACCAATATTGTCGTTAAAATTGCTGAACCCGGACTCTTGCGCTATTTGCACACTGTAGAGTAAATTGGTTGTGTTTTTTATGTAAAAATCATACGTAAACTGAATCCTGTTATTGAACAGACCAAGGTCTAATCCAAGGTCCAATTGTTTGGTGGTTTCCCATCCTAATTTTTTATTGGCCAGGGAAGTTACCACTGCGCCAGTAGCAACATTGCTGCCAAAAACGGCATTTACGGTATTATTGACAAGGGCATATGGCGTGTAATTACCAATGTTATTGTTACCAATCACGCCGTAGCTGGCTCTTAATTTTGCAAAAGATATTTTTTTATACTTACTAAAGAAGTCTTCATCAGAAATAACCCATCCTACCGAAGCAGAAGGGAATGTGCCCCAGCGGTTTGCAGACCCGAAACGGGAAGATCCATCACTACGTAATGCAGCAGTAAACAAATATTTACTCTTATAATTATAGGTTAACCTTGAAAGAAGAGAAGTCAGACCCCATTCTTCTACTCCATTGAAAGTGCCACCCCTGCTTATGTTAAGCGCACCCTGGATGGTAGGAAGCCTGTCATCAGTATACGTATCAGCCTGTATCCGGGTATATTCCTGACGGAATTTTTGATTGGTAAAGCCTGCCAAAAGTTCAAAATTATGGTCCCTGAAACTCTTCGAATAGGTAGCCAGGTTTTCATTCAGCCATGTTACGTTTTGAGTGTTTTGCCTGATTGATGTTGCTGTGGTTGGTATGGGAACATTGATAAAATTGGTGGCTGTAGAAGGGTTGAAAAAGAAAAATTTAGAGTTTAAATATTCAACATTGAATGTAGATTTAAGAAGCAATCCTTTAATGGGCTGGTATTGCAGGTAAGCATTCGATATCAAGTTGGTTGTTTTCGATTCATTAACCAGTTCATTTGCTGCCCTTACCCAGTTAGGATAGGCAAAAATGTTTCCCGTACTTCCCGGGAACTTGTTGTACAATGTAAGGTCTCCATTTTGGTCATAAATAGGCATGATTGGCCAGGTATGCAACGCATTGAAAAGAATTCCTGTTCCCCTGTCTCCATCTGTTCTTGGCGTATTGTCAAAAACATAGGAAGGAGCTACGTTGAACCCAATCTTTACTTTATCAGATATCGCATAATCAACGTTCATCCGGAGGGAATATCTTTTGTAAGCGTTATTCAATACAACCCCTTCCTGGTTATATACCCCTGCAACCAACGCCGTATTAACTTTATCTGTACTTGACGTAACGGTCAGGTTATAGCTTTGCAGAAGCGCTTTCCTCAGCAAAGCACCATACCAATCGTTGTTTTTACCGGCGTATTGAGAAGGGTTTTGAAATTCTACAGGCACAGGCCGCCCCGCATCTTCGTAGTATTCTTTTTTGAATTGCGCAAATTCAACAGCATCCATCATTTGTATCCTGCCTTTCTGAGGTACTTCCTGCAAGCCCGCATAGGTATTGAAGCTGACATTTGTCTGGCCTTTCCTTCCTTTTTTAGTAGTGATCAAAACCACCCCATTGGCCGCCCTGGATCCATATAAAGAAGTAGATGCCGCATCTTTTAATATCGAAATATCCTGTATCTCATCAGGGTTAATAGCACCAATATCGCCTGTAATGGGGAAACCATCAACAACATATAAAGGATCACTGCCTGCAGAAACAGACAATTGTCCACGAATTCTAACCGACATTCCCTGTCCCGGCTTACCTGTTGTCTGGTTAATTTGAACACCAGCTAAACGTCCCTGTAATTTTTGGGTTAACTGAGAAACCGGTATGTCTTTTATATCTTTATTATTGATCGTCTGAACGGCTCCTGTAACCGCCTTCTTCAACTGACTTCCATAACCAATTACTACTACGTCATTGAGGCTTGCCTGATTGGCCCGAAGGGAAATATTGATGGTATTTTTCCCGGTTACCCGTATTTCTTCAGGCCCATAACCAACATAAGAAAACACCAGTGTAGCCTTGGCTGTAGCGTTTAACGTGTAGTTTCCATTTGCATCAGTTACTGTAGCAATCTTGCCTCCTTTAACACTGGCGGAAACACCCTCCAATGGCTTATTGCTTTCAGCATCGATAACAGTGCCTGAAATTTTTATTGCATTCTGGGCATGTAGTTGCGTAATAAAAAACAGGAGGGTGAATAAATAGAGAACAAGTTGCGGTGAGGCCGCAACAAATGTAGCAGGGGTAATTAATTTCTTCATATAGCAAATCGTTTTTTGAGATTATAAACATAGATACTTTGTTATTTTAAACTGTCATGCACCATCCTGTCGTGCCAGGGTTAACCTTACCTGGCTTGAAGACATCAATGGTCCTATAAACTGATGTACACATTTATAATAAATATGTACATCAATGCTCCGGTAAGAAAATCTATAGCAGGTAATATGCAGGAAGTGATGTAAATATGTGTGTAATTGTGACACAATAATGGAGAAAGAAAAGAGATCCGGTCACTACGGATACAAGACAGGTTTTATGATGCGCTAAGCATTGCTATTTTATGAAATAAGGTGCTGCCATATAACATCGTATACATCGGTAGCGCTTATGTCCTTTTGCTTTGTTGCTATATCTGAAACCAAAACAGGATGGAAACGCTTATCGGCTGGGAGTCTTCCATGCGAGCCCCTTATCAAAGCAGCATCCAGCGGAATCACATCCATTACATATCTAAAGCCGGCCTTTTTGCGCAACAACTTATAGGCAGCCCTGGCTTTGGAAGTCATAAATAATTCCAAAGGATCATAACCCGGCTTCTTGTGTATGTCTACCATTCTTGCATAATCTGGTGCTTTGGTATCATCCAGCCAGAAATAATACGTAAACCAGCTATTTTCATTCGCTATTAAGACCAAATCGCCAGCTCTTTCATGGTCAATATGACATAGCTTTTGCGTTTCCCGATCCAATACTAATTCAACACCATTTATTCCTTCAACTATTTTTTTTACTTGTGTTGTAACCGAAGGATCATTAATGTATATATGGGCTACCTGGTGATCGGCCACTGCAAAAGCTTTTGAGGCGCCTGCATCCAGCAACTCCAATCCGCGTTCCATCCGAATGCTTAGTAAACCCTTGTCACGCAGCACCCTGTTTAAATGTACCGGCCTGTTTACATTGGTGATGCCATATTCCGATAAAAGAATAATCCTGGCGCCGGCACCTGAATAATAAGTAACTAATTGCGCTGCTACTTTATCAATCTCATTCAGTTCTTTACTGATCTTCAATATGTCCTGTCCATATTTCTGCAGGCAATAATCCAAATGCGGCAGGTAAACAAGTGTAAGTGTCGGGTCGTATTTTTTATCTGTAACGATAGAAGCATCAGCTATCCATTGCGTAGAAGTAATGTCAGCGCCGGGGCCCCAGAATTTAAATAAAGGAAATTGTCCCAATTCCTTTTGCAGCTCATCTCTTAACTCCGCAGGATGCGAATAACAATCCGGCATCTTACGGCCATCTGCCAGGTAATTAGGACGTGGTGTTACAGAATATTCTGCAGATGAATACATGTTATACCACCAAAACATTTTGGCGGTGGTGAAAGAAGGATCGATTTTCTTAGCCCGGTCCCAAATCTTTTCTGCCTGTACAAATTTGTTGGACTGCTTCCAAAATTTAATTTCGCAATCCGTACGATCGTACCAGCCATTGCCAACAATGCCATGTTCATTGGGCCATTTACCGGTTATATAAGTAGATTGCACCGAGGTAGTTACTGCCGGTAGCATTGGAGCAATGGTTTGCAAATGTTTACTACTGCTATAACTTTTCAAAAAAGGGGTATGTTCCCCTATTAACGAAGAAGATAATCCTACAATATCAATAACAACGGTTTTATGCATGGCAGGTTTGGTTCGTAATGATATTAATGGTTTTTATTTGAGTAAGCCCATAACCCATTGCAGTTCTCTGACAATAGATTCATTGATGGGTACTCTTAACTCCCCGGGTAATACTTCCCAGGTATAAGTTTCAATTTCTACATGTGAAGTAACAGGTTGTTGTCGATGAAGTGCGATAACCTGTTCGATATCCTTTTGGGTAGATTGCAATACACCATAGTTTTCAACAAATAACGGCACATGAAAATGTGCCCTCCATTCAGCAATGGAAGGGTTTTCAGCATCAGCCAGCGCATCAGGCATGTCGGCATATCGTTTCAATTGCCTGTTTTTTTGCATTGCTACAACCTGGTGCAGGTAAGTAGATTCGTTAAAACATTTAAAAGCTTCAATAACCGGCTTCCTTTCCTCCGCATCGCCTGGAATATTCGCTTTAAGCGCTGCACTAATCTGTATTTTACCTATTTTAATGCCAAAGGATTGTAATTGCTGCATAACAGCTGCATGATCTTCATAACAAATTGCAAAATGGCATACATCATAACACAGCTGCACATGTTCTTTTAAAACATTTGTAGCCTCTTCCCGGTTATATTCAAGCCTATCCTGCAAATAAGGTATACCAAGTGGCAACAGGTATTGGGTATACCATTCAAAAAAATCTTTGCTTTCTCCCAGTAAGCCATCAGGCTCCGGTTCAATATCCAGGTGCAATAGTTTGCCGGTCGTTCTTTTTATTTCGATCAATTGTTCCACTACCTGCAAAATATGCCGGGTAGCTTTCTCAAAAATACCTTCTGCATTATCGATGGTATGCCAGAATTTATACGATAATGGAGAAGTTGAAATACCGCCTTCCATTCCCCGGGGTAATAAAGCTGCCAGGATTTTGGCCAAACGAATGGTGTATTGAACCCTGTCTGCAGTTGTCCAATCCGGTGCATGAACCTGGTCTTTCACTATTGCATGATGAAAACTCCCATATGGAAACCCGTTCATTGTGAACACATAGCAATCGTGCTGCATCAACCATTGCCGGAATACTTCCAGGTTTGTTTCCTCGTACAATGCTAAGCTTGCAGTATTGGATAATCGTAACCCAATACCAAATGGCTGGTAAGGTGATATGGCCTGTTTGACAAGAGGAATATGCGCTTGCAGTTGGGCAAAATGCTCATTCCAGGTCTCACCAGCGTGTATATTACTGCAATAAGTAAGATGACCGTATGGTGTATGCATCATTTGGTATTATTTAGAATAAGCTTTTAACCAATTACCAGCCTGATGTAGTAACTGCACATCCAGGTGGTTTACCTCTTCGCCTTTGCCAAGGCCTGCTAAAAGCATAATAGTCAGCTTTCCGCCGAGATGTTCCCGGAATTCATTCAATCCTTTTAATACAGGGCTTTGTTCGCCATTGATATCCATTAAAGGATGTGTAACAGCAAAGCCAAGGTTTTTTAATACGTCAACGATCCTTTTTGTGTCCTTTTCTTCGAGCCTGCCGGATAGAAAAGAATACGCACTATCTAAGGCAATTCCATAAGCAACGGCTTCTCCGTGGCGGATCTCAAAATTAGAAAGCTGCTCTAATTTATGTGCACTCCAGTGGCCAAAGTCTAACGGGCGCGAAGAGCCCATTTCAAACGGATCACCCCCGGCAATATGCTCCATATGCAACCTGGCGCATCGCTTAATTAAGTATTGCATAGCCGCCATGTTCCGGTTAGCCAAAACCGGTGCATTTTCCTCTAACCATTCAAAGAAATTCCTGCTTTTAATAAGGGCTACTTTTACTGCTTCTGACATACCCGAACGCCATTCTTCGTCACTTAATGTAGTTAGGAAAAAAGAATCATTGAAAACAGCTGCAGGTGGAGCAAATGTTCCCAGGAAATTTTTCTTGCCTGAATAGTTGATCCCGTTCTTCACGCCTACTCCTGAATCGTTTTGGGAAAGTACGGTAGTGGGAATGCGTATATGCCGGATACCCCTGTGTGACACCGCTGCCACATATCCCACCAGGTCAAGCGTAGAACCACCGCCAATTGCTACTATGTAAGAATGCCGGTCAATGCCATATTGGTTAACAGCGTCTGCGATCTGATAAAAAAATGATTCATTATTCTTTACTTTTTCTCCACCCGGAATTATTATCATGTCCTCTACCAGGGAAAACGCCGGTTCATCTTTGAAATAGCTCCTGATTTGTGCCTGTAGCGCTGTATGGTGTTCTATAACACCTTCATCTACTACGAATAATATCTTTTGGGAAGTTTCTGTTTTCTGGGCATATAAAAAGTCCCTGAAAATTGAATTGTCAGCTGCAAACAAATGTTCCGTAAAAAAAACAGGATACTCAAATCGAACAATAAACTTTTGCTGTATGTAATCCACAGGGGTGTTTGTTAATATAGAATTGCAATGAACCACAAAATCAATTTAGAAAGTTAAGAAATAAGTTACTCATGCGCATCATTTCATTGATATCATGTTACTGCAAACAACTTTGCCAGTCCCAAAGAAAGAGGTAACAGCAACAATATCAACAAAGCCCAATAAAGCGTACCGATGGCAGCAGCCCAGGCTGCATTCATTACAATTAAGGCAATCACCCCGCTTTTTACCGCTTTCCCGATTAACCGCCCTTTGGGCTCTTTAATCGCTTTTTGCAAAGGCGGGAAAATCATGCTACTGAATAAAACCAGGAAAGCCAGGGCCTGCAACAATGTATGATGGGCAAAAGCTACATACAAAATACTGGCAATTACAATACCATATAAAACAACAGCTCCATATAGCGTACTTCTTTTACCGCCGTGCACCTCTCCTCTGCTAATCATGGTAATGGCAGCTATATAAATAACTGGCACTAAACTGATCAACCAATAGCGTAGCAAAGCCTCAGGTAAAATACTTATGCCCAATAATAAATTCAGCCCTCTGCAAAGCCCCATATTCAATGGTCCTAAAAATGAATGATGCTTTCCCCATTTATCATATACAACTGCCGCTAAAGCAATAGCAATAGCCAATAAGCCAGATGAAGAAAACAATCTTCCAGGGTGGCTGATGGCAGCTGCTGCAATTCCTGTTAATAAAAGTAAAGTGGCTAATAAAGCAGCCATCCCCCTGCTAATCAGTCCACTGGGAATAGGCCGTTCAGGGCGTTCAACTTTATCCAGATCGGCATCAAATACGTCATTCAAAACCACACCGCCCCCATATAGTCCAATAGTAGAGATAACCAATAGAATAATGGGTTGTAACTGAACCTGGCTATAATCCTGATAAGTAATATACCCGGCAATAGCGATACCTGCAAGAATATCGGAAACTGCAGTAATAATGTTAGCCAACCGCATTAAACGAAGAAAGCCTACAAATTGGTGCACTTTTTTTGTTTATCGTATGATTAATGAGTTTTTGTCTATCCTTGGTTGCTGACCGCCCCGCAAAATGGTATTGTTCTCAAATTTCTGGCTTTGGTCAATGTTTTTAATGACTGCAAAATCAGCTTCGTTAATTTGGCCACTTTGCGCAAAAGCTGTGATGGCATTTTGGTATGTCACCAATCGAATTGATTCATCACTGATGCCATGATCTTTCATAAGTGCCGCCGTTTTGGGTACGGCTAAAGGGTCACTGATACCCCAATCGGCGGCCGAATTAATCATAATGCGCTCAACTCCGTATTGTTTTACGATTTCCACCATACGTTCATTACCCATTTTAGTGAATGGATAGATGGTAAACGCAGCCCAGAAACCTCTGTCTAACACCTCTTTCACGGTTTCTTCATTATTATGATCAACTATTACTTTATAAGGATCTAATCCGTGTTCCAAAGCGATGTCCATGCTGCGTGTAGTGCCTCTTTTTTTATCACGATGTGGCGTATGGATTTGTACTGGTAACCCGGCCTCTTTAGCCAGGTCTAATTGTAAGCGGTAATATTTTTCTTCGGCTGCGGTTTGATCATCAAAACCTATTTCTCCCACACCCACTACTCCTTCTTTATAAAGGAAAAGGGGTAGTAACTCCATGACCTGTTCGGCTAATGTTTCATTATTGGCTTCACGGGAATTTAAGCCAATAGTGCAATAATGCTTAATGCCAAACTGAGAGGAGCGGAAACGTTCCCAGCCAATCAGGCTGCTGTAATAATCGCGAAAGGTATCAACACCTGTGCGAGGCTGACCCAGCCAGAACGCCGGTTCAATGATAGCAACAACACCGGCGTCAGCCATCGCCTGGTAATCATCGGTGGTACGGGAGGTCATATGCACATGGGGATCAAAAAATTGCATGCCCTTGATGCGCTCCTGGTAGAATGGGATTTGTGTCCCGGGCTGAATATCTTTTTCTGTTAAATGATGGCTGCAACACATGACGAGAAGTTATGAATAAGTAGTGAATAATGTGTAATTGCTCATGGAAGGTTATTGGTTTTCGGCTATTGCTTCCCAGGTTAATTCGCCGGCCTCTATGGCTGATTTCAAGTGTTTTCTTTTATTTAATAATTCCTTTGCTGGTGGATAATTGCTGTCCCGGCAGGCTAAAACAGCAGCTTTCTGCTCCATCATATTTTCTGAATCAGCAATTCTTTCTATATCAGGAAAGATCTGTTCATTGATAAACCTCCCCACACAACGCCATAACTGCGGGTTAACTGGCCGGTGTGCCGCCCATCGTTCATGTGCGTAATCAGACAATACATTGGCCAATTCCTGGTTAGCACGACTGTCCAGGCCAATGATTTGATGAATTGGCTTTTCTGTAAAAAATGCTTTTAATACCAACTGGTTCCATGCAGGTTCATTTAAGTACTCAGATGGATAAGGATTATTGCATAAGATTGCCTGCAATACATCACCGATATTGCTTCGGATACCTTCGGCACAATGCTTATCCCAAAGCTCCGGATAAGCTAAAACAGGCAATGCAGAATATAAAGCTACCAGTTCGTTCATCTCAGCAGCCAGAAATAGATTTTTAATCGAGTTGAAATATTGCTCTTTATCAGATGGATCAATTTGCATGATCAACCATACCCTGAATAACCGGTCAATTGTCCAGCCATGGACAGAAAAACCCCGGCGGACCAATTGAATATTTCTATCCTGCATATCTGTCAAATGGATAAAGCGCTTTCCCGTTTTTCTCGGTACTGTAACAAATGTAGTATTGTATTGGGCAGCATTTGTTAAAACGCTTCTTTCTGCTATCCACTTCAATATATCAGATGTGGTGTTTTGCTGCATTATTTCCCAAAGGAGTCCTTTTAATTGATCCAGGTCAAAATAAAAGGCGGTCTGCTTTTGACTATTATCAGCGAAGTTAGACATGAGATAAATAAATTGATACAATAGTCATTTATGCCATTATTTTATATTGCTGCAAAATAATTAATAGCCAAGGAAGCACTAATGATGAGTAACCCAAAAAATTCTCTTGTTTTTTCGATATAGGGCTTCGTCGCCTGCATGCTTGCTACAATACTTTGCCGGTTATATTTTACTATCCAGTCACGTACCCCGTCTTTACTAAAGAAAAGCACAGCGGCATACACTAAATAAAAAGCAATGGCTGCAAGATATATAACAGGATAAAATTTATGGAAAGCTGCCAGGCCGCAGCAAATGGACGCTACCATGTAAATCGTTACCCACAGCCAGGCATCTTTATCATTCAGGTTAACATAAGCAAACCCTATAAAGGCAAGGCAAAAAATGACATTTAAAACAACCAAAATCATGCGCCTGTAATTTATGCAAAAAAAATTATTGAAATAGGAAGAACCTGGCTTAAATCAGCCCTATTTTTTAATATAACTGCCCCGCCTGGTTAAATGCCCTGCAGGATTGACTGCTGCGACCATACTGGCGAGCACGAAACAGAGGCGTTTGTTTGTTTTATGATCGGGCATCTCGCAATCAGCTAAAATGCAATATAGAAACCGTCCAAAAATTAACCATCCTGTACTGTACTGCATACCGGTCACAAAAAATTTATCCCTACTTTTAGGTAACCATTCGATCATGCCATCAGAGAATATATACGCAGTTGTTCATATAGATGAACAATCCATCACTCCAAAATACTTACAGATAACTAATTCCATACTGCAGGCCATTGAGCAGGGGAAATTAGAAAAGGATTATTTGTTACCCTCCATCAATGAATTAAGCTACGAACTTGAAATATCACGGGATACCGCTGAGAAAGCCTACCGGCAACTGAAAACGCTCGGTGTTATCGGATCGGTGCCGGGCAAAGGGTATTTCATCACAAAAACAGACTTTAAGCAATCCATCAAAGTATTCCTTCTTTTTAATAAGCTAAGCATACATAAAAAATTAATTTACGATGCTTTTGTGGAGACACTGGGCGACCAGGCCGCTATCGATTTCTATATCTATAACAACGATTTCGGCCTGTTTAAAAAACTGATCCAGAACAGAAAAACAGATTATACCCATAATGTCATTATCCCTCATTTTTTGGATGGCGGCGAACATGCACACGAACTGATCAATGACATCGCCGGCGGACAGTTGATCTTATTAGACAAACTGATCAATGGTGTTAACAGGAATTTTGGTGCAGTGTATGAAAATTTTGAGAAAGACATTTTTCAATCATTGCAACAGGCGCTTCCTCAGTTAGAAAAATACCAGACCCTTAAAATTGTTTTCCCTGCGTACACTTATTTCCCCGAAGAGATATTAAAAGGGTTCCGGTCTTTTTGTGCAGAATATGCTTTTAACCACAGCGTAGTGCACCACATTGCGGAAGAACCCATTCATGAAGGGGAAGCGTACATCAACCTCATGGAAGATGACCTGATCATCCTGCTGGAAAAAATACAGGGTTCTACCTTGCAGGTAGGAAAAAATGTAGGTATCATCTCTTATAATGAAACCCCATGGAAACGTTTTATTCTCAACGGGATCACTACCATATCAAGTGATTTTAAAGAAATGGGGGCAATGGCAGCCCAATTGATATTAAATAACCAGATTCAACACCTGGAAGTTCCTTTTAAACTGACTTTGCGCAACTCCTTATAAAAATAAATCGTGTGCTTATTGTTTGGTCCACCTGGAACGGAGCATATGCGCTGCCATTTTAGGGCGGCGGTCTCTTGTAAAGATGCCTTTGTAATTCATGCCGCCAAAGCGGATAATGCCCTGGGTGGTTTTGAAATCTGCAAAAGCCCATACGTGCATGCCTGCAACAAAGTCTTTGGTATCCGCTACATCTAAGTAGGCTTTGATAAAGTCCGACTGGTACTCTTCGGTAAACATTTCAGCGGGATTGGAGTGCATACCTGCATAAGTATCTGCGCCAAATTCTGTAATGACAATTGGTTTATGCAGGGTTTGATACAGTCCGTCTAATTCTTTGCTTAACATGGCAGCGCCTGCTTTTATATCGCCGGGCTGTGTGTACCAGCCCCAATAACGATTGATGCAAACGATATCCGATAAACCTAACCACTCCACAGGACCGCCCATTACTCCTACGATGGTTGCCAGCCTGGTATGATCTTCTTCCCTGACTGTTTTAAATAACTCTGAGAAGAACATGTAAGAAGCCGGGTCAGATTTTGCGGCCTGGCCACTTGAAAAATCCAATTTGGGCGCAACAGGCTCATTGGCAAGGCTCCATATGATGACTGCCGGATGATTTTTATCCCTTGCCACTAATTCTTTGATGTATTGCTTACAGGTTTCTTTTCTCTCCCGCAGTTGTACCGTATCCCCTTCAAAAAACAAACCCACTGCCGGTATCTCATCTATGATCAGGATGCCTTCCCTGTCTGCCATATTCATGTATTCTTCATCATAGGGATAATGGGATGTTCTGAATGAATTAGCCCCTATCCATTTTAATAAGGAAAAGTCTTTCACGATGACCGGTCCCGCTGTACCCTTGCCAAAAATGGGGAAATCTTCGTGTTTGCCAAATCCCTTCAGGACAATCGGCTTGCCATTAAGCAGCAATTGTTTATCGTTCACGGCAATAGTGCGGATGCCTACCGGTAGCTCATACCTGTCAATGGTTTTTTTGCCTTCCTGTATAGCAACACTTAACTGGTACAGGAAGGGGTCATCAACCGACCAAAAATGCGCACCAGGCACATCCAGGGTGAGGGTTGCAGTATTTCCATTGAAAGAAAAACTGTGTTCATAAACTTTATCGCCGGCTGTTAATTTCACTTTCCCCTCCCTGGCCATACCCTCTTTTTTAACCGTCAGTGCTACTATTCCATCTGTTCCACGGATATTGGTTGTAACCGTAACATCTGCAATGGCGTTTTTGGGTGTGGCATATAACCAAACCGGACGTTGCAATCCGCCATAAGGAAAAAAATCAAAATTGGCTTTGGGGTTATTGCTCAGGAAACCGCCGCCTATTCCCTTCGTGTTCTCGCCCCCGGTTGGAACACGGTTGGGTTTCAGGATATTTTCCACTTCAATAGAAACCCTGTTCTCCGCATCCCATTTCACATCATCCGTAATATCAAAAGCAAAAGGCAGGTGGCCGCCTTCGTGCTTCCCAACGGGTTTGCCATTCAGCCATAGCTTGGCAGCATAATTGGCAGAGCCTACCCTGATGTAGATCCTCTGTCCTTTCCATCCCTGTGGTATATAAGCGCTTTGCTCGTACCAGACAGGTCCCATATAATCACGGGCATCTTCAAACTGTTCGTTCCAGCTTCCCGGAACAGCAATGGAACGGCTGCCTTTCAGGCCATTGAACCATTGTTCCTGCTCGCCAATGGCTGACGAGTCTTTTTTGAACTTCCACATGCCGGAAATATTCAGCAGGTTTCTATATTCATTCTGTTGCGGAAAAAGTGCGATGTCTTTTACGTCCGCAATTTTGAATGGCTGCGAGAAAAGGTTTGTTGTGATGACAGCTAACAAGATGCCTGCAAGGAATGCTGGTTTCATGAGGGGGAGATTTATATGGCTATTTTAGTGTTTGTTCCATGTATCATTAAATTGCCCAGTCTTTTACCTAATAAAGCAATCGTCTGCATGGAAACCCAAATTAGCATATAGGATTGTCTTTTATTTTTTTTCGAACCAATTTATTTACGGAAAGGGTTTCGGAAAAAGTGTAGTGTCTCAATTTGGGCAAAAGAGACTTTATAAGAGACCTCATTAGTATATACACCCCTTATTATTACTACTATGAAAACTTTGAGCTCTACAGCCCTCTTGTTTTATTATCACCACTATTCAGGAATGGTTTCAGCAGGTCAATAGGAACAGGGAATATGGTTGTTGAATTGTTTTCAGTAGCTATCTCGCGCAGTGTCTGCAGGTACCGAAGGGTCAATGCACTGGGCTGATCAGCCAGTATCTTCGCCGCATCGGCCAAACGTTGTGAAGCCTGGAACTCTCCTTCTGCAGCAATGACTTTGCTTCTTCGCTCCCTTTCTGCTTCTGCCTGTTTGGCCATGGCACGTTGCATCTCCTGCGGCAGGTCTATCTGCTTCACTTCCACGTTGGAAACCTTGATCCCCCATGGCTCCGTATTGGCATCAATGATCTGCTGCAACCTGTGATTGATCTTCTCCCGCTGTGAAAGCAGATCGTCTAATTCTGACTGTCCCAGTACACTCCGCAATGTAGTTTGCGAGAGCTGTGAAGTGGCCATCAGGTAATTTTCAACCCCGATGATGGCTTTTTGGGGCTCTATCACCCGGAAATAAACCACTGCATTCACTTTAATAGAAACATTGTCCTGCGTTATGACGTCCTGCGTTGGTACATCCATCACTACAGTACGCAAACTCACCCTTACCATCTTGTCAACGACCGGGATGAGCAGGATAAGCCCCGGCCCTTTGATCCCATCACCGCCTATTAACCGCCCTAAACGGAAAATAACTCCCCGTTCGTATTCGCGGAGGATACGGATGGCATTAGATAATATAAAGACAGCGAAAATAATAACGACGAAAAGTATAACCGGCACCTGTTGCATACATTAATTTTTATTGATTTAAGTATTGATTTTCTCAACATATAATTTCAGGTTTCTCATGGATGTTACACGAACTTTTTCTCCCTTCCCTATTTTCCCGCCAACAGATTCTGCATTCCATATTTCTCCCTGCAGCATCACTGTTCCTATCGGATCAAGTGTAACAAGTGCTTTCCCGATAGCTCCTGTCAACGATTCAATGCCCGTAACAACTTTCCGCCGTTGTGCTTTTAATCCCAATCCGATCACAAAAAGAAAAAAGAGTGCCGTAACCGTTGTGAAAGAAATAATGACCGAACGTGAAATTTTTACCAACTCTAAGGAAGAGCTGGGTCGTATCAACATCATCGATCCCAGTAACAGTGAACAGGTGCCGCCGATGGCCAGTAAACCGTGGCTGACTATCTTGATCTCTAATAAAAAGAGGATGATCGCAAAAATGATCAATGCCAGTCCCGCATAATTGATTGGCAGGCTGTGCATCGAATAAAACGCAAGAATGAGTGCGATGACGCCAACAATACCCGGCAGAATAGCGCCCGGATTGTATAATTCAAACAGTATTCCATACATGCCCAGCAGCATCAAAACATAGGCGATGTTGGGATCGCTGATAGTATATAAAAGTTTCTCAACAAAACCCATATTGAGGTTTTCAATTTTAGCGTCTTTTGTATGCAGGGTAACTGTTCCGGCACTCAGCACAACCTGTTTACCGTTCACCTGGTTCAGCAATTCGCGCTCATTAGGAGCTATTAGATCGATCACTTTCTTGCTCAGCGCTTCGTTTTCTGTAATAGAAAGGCTTTTGCGCACAGCCTCCTCTGCCCATTGCAAATTACGGTTGCGCTTTTCAGCGATGGTACGGATAAATGCAGCTGCATCGTTGGTCGATTTCTCCGTCATGATGCTATCCATCGCAGCCTGCAAAGCCACCGGGTGGGCTGCGCCGATATTTGTTCCTGGGGCCATCGCAGCTATATTGGCCGCCATCGTAATAAAAACGCCTGCTGAGCCCGCATGTGCGCCGCCCGGAGCAACATAAACGATCACCGGCACCGAAGACTCCAGCATATCGCTGACAATAACCCGTGTTGATTTCAACAACCCGCCGGGTGTATTAAGCTCAATAATAAGACACTCGGCATGCGTACTCCGGGCTTGCTCAATGCTGTTATGAATAAAATCTGCCGTTACAGGATTAATAGAGCCGTCAATTTTTATAGCAAAAACTGTCTGCGCTGAAGGTATCAATGGCAGCAGGAAAAAAAGAAAGACATAATATGATAAAATGCGTTTCATGCATATGCCAACCAGTCAATTGAAATGCCGGTACGGCCATAAAGAACTACTGTAATTTACTGAAATCCGGCGAGAAGGGCCCGCTTTCTTACCGGTTTTGTTCTGTAGCTTTATAACTGTCACTTAATCAAAGCTTAGTTTTAGAATCAAATGCCGGATCCTATTCTTTTCTGGACAGCCTCTTCTGCCAGGCATAAAACCCTTTTCTTTTCAGCAGTTATTTTGTTGCTGGCAGGGGCAATCAATTATTATCTCTTTCAACCCAACATTGTATTATTCGAATCGCTTGGTTTGGATGCCGCAAAAACTTCATTGACGCACCATCCTTTGATACGGCATTTCCTCACCGGTTATTTATCAGATGCGCTATGGTGCTCCGCCCTGCTTTTGATAACAGTTATTTTGTCGGAATCGAATTATTTGCATTTCAGGCATAAAATACTTATATTACTATTACCATTCGTAACTGAAGCGGCGCAGGGTTTTGGATTCATCAATGGCAGTTTTGACTGGCTTGATCTCCTTTCCTATGGAATAATTGAATCGGCATTTATCCTTGTTTTTCCTATACTAATAACCCTCCAATATGAAAAGCGTTAAATCTGATCTTTTATCAATAGCAGTAGTACTGCTCTTTTTCCTTTTAGCAGTGGCAAGCGCCCCGCCAAGAAGAACTTACCAGTCAAAGCCACAGCCATGCACAAAACATACGCCACTTAATTACAGCCCGGTCCTGGTAAAAATAAACCTAAGCGGAACTTATTCGATGAAAGACCTGTCTGAAGCACAGCGCACCAGGCCTGGCTATATCATTGATGCATTAAATAGCCTGACTTATGCCAAGTACAAATTAGCAGATGGGGTAACGCCGAACCTGAACCTGTACATCACGCTCAATACAGATAGTTATGGCCATTATGGGGCTTCAATGACCGGCTATGTGTATGATGGTGATTTCAATTTCAGTTTAAATGCGAACTATGTAACACTTGAAAAATTATATGATGATATCGCCGCCCAGGTTAATATATACATTACAAGGGGATGGTGCAGAAATTGCCCCAGTCCCTGCGTCATTAATTAATAGTGTACCTTACTTTCCCTTACCAGCTTTGCTTGATACCCATTACCTGACCAAAATATCCCTATGAAATTAGTTATGCCGGTAGCGCTGGCCTGCTTTTTATGCACTGCATGTAGTACCAGGACAACGGGCCAGGCCGTACAAAAAGTATTGCCCCGTATCAACGCAATGGCTGATGTACCCCAACCGCTGAAGATCATTGATTACTACCAATTGGCGCACCAGTTCGATAAAACGGTTTATGATTTTAATGCTACAGGTAAATACTGGCCATTGGTTTGGATAGACAGCAGTGGTAAAAATTTTAACCAGCCGGTCATAGGGTTGTACACAGCCATTGGCGATGTAAGACAGGGCCCTGCCAATGCCAAAGGCATGTTCCATGAAGCGCTTGCGAGTATGGGAGCCGTGCTGGGTGCTACGCTGGTGGGAATAAACAAGCACAACCAGCAAGGCATCAACTATGTGGCCATGCTTAAAAATTATTTCAACCGCGAAACCGGCTGGAATATTATGATGAACAATACCTGCCCCGAAGTTTCCCTGCTGGGCGGTGGTTATGGCCGCGACTGGTGGTATGATGTTTATCCCAATGTATTGTTCTATGCCATCTACAGCCAGTACCCCCAGGAGCCGGGTTTTGACTCCATTGCACATCATATTGCTGAAAAATTCTGCCAGGCAGACTCCATACTGAACGGCAATTATCATTATTCTTTTTTTGATTACGGACAGATGAAGCCCATGACCAGCCAGCTATGTATTCAACCCGATGCAGCTGCGGGTCATGCCTATGTGCTGTATGCGGCGTATAAAAGATTCAAAGACCCACGTTACCTGAAAGCTGCCGCTCATGCGTTGCAGGCCCTGGAATCGGAAAAGTCAAATCCAAGCTATGAAGTATTGATGCCATTGGGCGCTTACCTGGCGGCGCGTATCAACGCCGAACAGGATACAAAGTTTAACCTTGCTCAATTGCTTCATTGGAGTATTGATGGAACGGCCGTTTGCAGGGAAGGATGGGGGATGCTGGTGGGCAACTGGAATGGTTATGACATTTCGGGTATCGTAGGAAGCACCGTTGATCACGGGGGATATGGTTTTCTGATGAATACCTATGATGCAGCGTTGCCATTGCTGCCGCTCGTGAGGTATGACCAGTCTTACAGCAAAGCCATCGCAAAATGGATGCTGAATGCCGCAAATGCAGCACGTTTTTTTTATCCACAGTACCTGCCGGCAGCGCATCAAACCATTCCTCAACTGGCTGCTGTTACAAAAAATGTCATCGGCTACGAAGGGATCATTAAGCAGTCGGCCTATGCACAGCACGCTTCACTGCCAGGCCCGGTAGCACAGGGCGACGGCCCACTTTGGGTTCCCGGTAAAAATCCGCCCGAGTCTCAGTTCAGTGTTTACGGTAGCGCCCATGCGGGCATTTTTGGAAGTATTATCCGCAAGACAGCAGTGGAAGGAATATTGCAACTGAACTTATTAGCCACTGATTTTTTTCATGACGCTGCTTATCCATCTTACCTGTATTACAATCCATACAACACCAGTAAACAGGTTACTATTTCCGTCTCTGCCAAAAAAGCGACCGATTTTTACAACACAGTGAAAGGCCGTTTCATAACAAAACATGCTACCTCTTCTTTCCTGTTACAACTTGCGCCGCAGGAAGCAGCGGTAATTGTATGCATACCATCCGGAGGAAAAATCAGCTACCAGGGAAAGAAGATGCTGGTCAATGGCATTGTAGCAGATTATAACAAACAGCGCAACTGAAGCAGGTTCATTGGTTATTTTATCGGGAGGCTACGCACCTGAACCCTGTATGCTCCAGCCCTGTATCCGGCGATGTTTTCATGCGTGATGTAACACGATAGCCTTTGCAGTAAGAAGCATTGCACATAAATGATCCGCCCCGCACTACTTTCTTAGGAATACCCGGTTCCATCGGATCATAACTATCTGCCGGGCCTTTCGGATTGAGTGTTTCCTTGTTCTTTAACTGTTCATAATAATCGGGCCGGTACCAGTCTGCCGTCCATTCCCATACATTGCCGGCCATGTCATACAACCCATACCCGTTGGCTGCAAATGATTTTACCGGCGCCAGCTTATCAAATTTGTCCCAGTCCGTATTCTTATCAGGAAAACTTCCCTGCCAGGTATTGGCTTTGGGTTTACCTGCTTCTATATCCTCATTACCCCATGGATATTTTGCTCCCTGTAAACCCCCACGTGCTGCAAATTCCCATTCTGCTTCCGTAGGCAATCGTTTGCCGGCCCATTTGCAATAGGCCATGGCATCATCCCATGAAATATGCACAACGGGGTAATTATCTTTTCCATTGATCGTACTATTGAGTCCCTGCGGATGTTTCCAGTTGGCTCCCTTTACCCATCTCCACCATTGTGAAGCATCGGTTAAGGGTACGGGATGATTTGGCTGGTCAAATACAAGTGAGGCAGGCACCATTAACCCCGGGTCAGGTTTGGCTGTACCGGGAGGCAACTGCTTTTTCAATTCCTCCCAATCCGGCGCTTTTTCAGCCGTAGTGATATAACCGGTTGCCGCTACGAATTTTTTAAAAGAAGCATTGGTCACTTCTGTTGCATCCATCCAGAATCCGGCTACTATGACTTTATGCAGGGGATATTCATCCGGCCTTCCTTCATTGTCTGCAGCACCCATCAGGTATTCACCACCGCCGATCCAGGCCATTCCTTCGTGCGATGTTTTTCCTGCCGCAATAACAACAGCGCTATCACCGGTAACAACCCTGAACCTGGAGGGCATCTTCTTTTCACAGGAAACCATGGTGTCTGTGTGTGAGGCAGTTGGTTTATTGCTCCTGCTGTTGCAGGAAAGCACGGCTGCCAGCACCACATAAAAACATCCGCTATAAATGCACTTCGCCATTTTATCAATTTATCAACGATATCAAAACCATAAAAGATCCCACTGCCATGGGATCTTTTATATCCTTTGCTCTTATTTTAGCGTAACCTTTGCCGCCGGTCTTACTTCTGCGCCTGCTTGCTTTGTCAGGTCATCTCCCAATGCTTTCCGGTACTGGTTGGCCAGGGCACTGAGCTCATCAACAATAGCGGCGTGCTGCTCTTTTACATCTAATGTTTCACCGGGGTCTGTCCTGAGATCGTATAAAGCAAGTTTTACTGAATCAGTTGCGTATTTCCCCGGCCATCCGTTGTTGCCGATGGCTGTGGTTTTTTTATAGGTTTGGGACATACATGGGAAAGTCAATTTCCACTGGCCTTTCCTGATGGCTTTCAGGCTGTTGTTGTCATAATAATAAGCAAACTCATCGCGCGGATTGGCGCCGGGTTGCTGCGACAGCAATGGCCATATATCTACCCCGTCAATTTTTTTAGCCGGCTTTGCTGCGTGGCAAAGGTTTGTGATCGTTGGCAGCATATCCATAGCTGATACAATGTTGTTGCAGATCGTACCTCCCGCTACTTTTCCAGGCCAGCTGATGATACAGGGAACCCTTAAGCCCCCCTCCCAGGCTGTTCCTTTTCCTTCACGGAAACCCGCACTGTTGCCGGCATGATTACCAAAAGTGAGCCATGGGCCATTGTCGCTGGTGAAAACAATTAAAGTGTTCCTGGTCAGTCCCTGTTCGGCCAGTGTTTTCATCACTTCCCCGATCGACCAGTCCACTTCTTCCATCACATCGCCAAATAAACCTGCTCCGCTCTTACCCCTGAATTTGGCAGAAGCGGCAATAGGCACATGCACCATGGCGTGAGCGAGATACAGGAAAAAAGGATGTTGTTTGTTTTGTTTGATGAACTGTACAGCCCGCTCTGTATACATTGTGGTTAAGAGCGACTGGTCTTCCAGGGTATTGATGGATCTTATTTTTTTGTTGCCCTCCAGCAACGGAAGCGGCGGGTAATGCGATTTCCAGTTGGAAGTATCGGTAATGGGGTTGCCATCGTAATTCACCGGCCACATATCGTTGGAATAGGGAAGCCCCAGAAACTCATCAAACCCCTGCTGCAAAGGAAGAAAAGGTTCTTTTTGCCCCAGGTGCCATTTACCGATCATACCTGTTTTGTATCCTTTTGTTTTCAGTAATTCGGCAATGGTTTCCTCATCCGGATTCAGCGCTTTCTCGCTCCAGGGCATCAATGCGCCTGAAATGCCAACACGGTTAGGATAACAACCGGTCAGCAGTCCTGCTCTTGATGCACTGCATACGGCCTGTGCAGCATAAAAATTAGTAAACCGCATTCCCTGCATCGCCAGCCTGTTGATATTGGGTGTGTGATAAGGGAAGCCACCATAGCATTCCAGGTCGCCATAGCCCATATCATCCATCAGTATAACAATGATATTTGGTGTGGTCGTTTCTTTTTCAGCATCGGCAGATGGTTGGTGGTAACTGCATAACAGTATGAGTGGCATCAAAAGAAAAAAGATAGTCTTTGATCGGTAGAAACGTTGTTTCATTTGATTATTAGTTAAATGATATGATGTTCAAAAATTCCATTCCGCAACCTGCGATGGTGTATGCGCCTGCTTTGCGAGCGCTTCAAATTGTTTTACCAGTTCCGGGTGTTGCGACGATATATTATTTGTTTCACCGGCATCGGTGAGAAGATCATAGACCTCCCATTTCGCCTGCCTGTCTTTTTTGACATTGTATCTGACGCCTTTCCAATGACCCATCCGGATGGCCTGCCTGCCTCCGTTCTCATGAAATTCCCAATAAAGATACCGGTGCTGTTTTTGTTTGCCCTTTGAAGTAAGCGTTGGCAGGATAGAGATACCATCGACAGATCTGTCGACCGGTTCTTTCAGTATGGCAGCAAAAGTTGGAAAGAAATCCCAGAAAGCGCCAACCTGCCCGGACACCTGTCCCTTTCTGATCACTGCGGGCCAGCTGGCGATCATCGGTTCCCTTATACCTCCCTCATACAGGTCTCTTTTAATGCCTCTGAAGCCTCCGCTGCTGTTAAAGAATCCGGGATCGTTTCCACCTTCTGCATGCGGACCATTATCACTGGTAAAAATGACCAAAGTGTTTTGGTCAAGGTTCAATGCTTTCAGTTTTGCAAGCACCTGTCCCACATACAAATCCAGCTTCGCTACCATGGCCGCATAAGCTGCATGCGGGTATGCCTGCGGCTGATAGCCTGTGCCATTCCATGCTTTTACAGGCTGGGGGTGTTCGTTGAATTGCTGCTTATATCTTTCAAACAGGCTGTCTCCTGCGGGCAATTGCAATCCCGCATGCGGCAGGGTATAAGAGAGATACAGAAAGAAGGGCTTCGCCTGGTTCTCGTCTAAAAAAGAAAGTGCTTTTTGCTGGATGATGTCTACGGCATAGGCAGGTTGCTGTGTGGCAGTGTTGGGCAACAGCATTTTTGTATCATTATCCCATAAATGGTCCGGGAAATAATTATGCGCCTGGGCCTGGCAGTTGTAACCAAAGAAACGGTCAAAGCCCTGCTTGATGGGATCACCGGAAGAACCTACATAGCCCAATCCCCATTTACCAAAATCGCCCGTTGTATAGCCTGCTTTTTTAAACAGCTCTGCAATCGTATAAGCACTGTCCGGTATGGGCAACTGGCCTTCCGGTTGTACTTCCACATTACCACGTATGGGTGTATGCCCTGTATGCATGCCCGTCATCAGCGAAGCACGCGAGGGTGCACAGACTGCCGTGCCTGCGTAAAACTGTGTAAAGCGCATGCCGCCTGCAGCAAGCCGGTCTATGTTTGGTGTTTGGATCAGTTGTTGTCCGTAACAACCCAGGTCGCCATAGCCCATGTCATCTGCCAGAATGAAAATAACATTGGGTTTGGGTAATTGCTGCCGGGCTACTGAACTGTTTACAAATCCATTCAACAACAACAATAAACCTATGGCAACATGCCCTGCTCTGTGTGTATTCATGTCAAGTATTTAAGTGTATCATTTTATCAAATTACTCAAAAAGCATTACCATCCCGGATTCTGGCTAAGGTTTGGATCAAGTTCTCTTTCTTTCTGGGGAATGGGCCAAAGATAATGGCGGCTTTTATCAAATACTTTGTCAAATGCCTGCACCTTTAAGGTGATCAAGGTGCTGCCTGAAGTGTAGGTCATACCATATACTGCTCCTGGCATTACATTCTCTGCAGTTTTCCACCGGCGGATATCGAATAAACGCAGGCCTTCGAATGCCAGTTCATTCAACCGTTCCCGCCGCACTAGGTCGCGCATCTCTGCTTGTGAGAGACCAGGGAGAACAGCAGGCAGGTTTACATCCGGGCGCTGCCGTACTTTGTTGATGGCATCTATCACAGTTTGGTCAACCTGGTTTAATTCTATTTTCGCTTCCGCATAAGTAAGCAGTACTTCTGCATAACGCAGCAGGATAATATTAATGCCGCTGTTGCCGGGGTTGGCATAGTCTTCGGCATTGATGTATTTTTTCAATGTGAAGCCCGTACTCGTAGCATAGTAAGTGCTGCCCGTTGCATCGGCGGTGCCGCTTGTGGGCACTGAGTTAAACACCTGTCCGTTGGGTAATAAATCGCCCGGTACAAAAACAGAATATTGCAACCTCGGATCGCGGTTCTTATAAGGATTATAAGGATCAAAACCGCTGGCCGGATCTGTGATATCTTTCCCGTTATTCATGCGGTAAGCATCTATCATTGCTTTCGTAGGGACATAGGTATTGTTCGAATTTTTCTGGCTGTAAGGCGCCATGGAACTGAAAACACTATTAGAGTAATTGTCTTTAATGAATTCCTTGTCCAATATCACTTCCACATTATTCTCTGCAGCGTAAGAAAACAGTTTGCCATATTGCGGATAGATGGTATAGACGTTCAGATCCATGACCTGCCTGGCGGCGTCTGCCGCCTGCTGGTAACGCCCGGCGAAAAGATCGGCCCTCGCCTTTAATGCCAGTGCTGCTCCTTTGGTTACCCGCCCCTTATCTGCTGCCCCATAATTTGCGGGCAGCAGGGCCGATGCATCAGTCAATTCCTTATCAATAAAGTCCCATATTTCGGCAGCCGTATTGCGGGTCAGTGACCTGCCTTCGCTAATAGAAATAGATTTGGTAACCAATGGTACCCCGCCATACAAGCCAGTCAGTTTGATATAGAAATATGCCCGTAATGTTTTTGCTTCCCCTTTTAACTGGTTGATGAGTGCAGTATTAGTAGTAGGAACCTTGTCTATATTCTCCAGGAAATAATTGGCTGCATGAATACCGATGTACGCATTGGTCCATTCATTTGAAATCCTTGAATTCAATGCATCAAAAATGCCCTGCTCCACAATCGCTTCTGTCTGAAACAACTGGTTGGTATGTCCTATATCAGTGATGCCATCCCAGGTAAACAGGTTCAGGTCATCTAAATAAGTATAGATACCATTGCTGGCAAGTTTGGCGTCATTTTCTGTTTTCCAGAATATCTCGGTAGAAATACGATCGGTGGGAAGTGTTTCCAACAGGTCTTTTTTACAGGCTGTAAAAAGGCAGGCTACCAGGAAAACCATCATACTATTTTTAAAAGAAAAATATGTTCGGATCATTGTATTCGTTTTAACAATTAAAATTGAATGTTTACACCTACTGTCAGCAATGAGGTTTGTGGATAGTACACAGCTCTTCCTGATTCTGCTTCAGGATCAATGTTCCATTCATTTAATTTGGATATGGTGAGCAGGTTGGTACCCGACACATATACACTGGCTTTATTGGCTGCTATTTTTTTGGCCACAGCTGCCGGAAGGTTATACACCAGCTGAACGTTTTTCAGCCGCACATAAGATCCGTTGATCATGGTCATATCGGATGTGGCGCGGTTACGCAGGTCAAACTTGATGGGCCTGGGAAACCTTGCACCCGTATTGGTTGGCGTCCAGTAATTGTTCGTATAGATCTTGTGCGTGAATCCTTCATAGTCGCCCATTTCAGCAAGAGCGCCTGCTAACCTGGTATCAACACCCGCAGCTCCCTGGAAAAGCAGGTTCAGTTCAAAATTTTTATACCCGAAATTCGTAGCGAGTCCGAAAGTATATTTCGGGAAAGAAACGCCGATCATGGTCATATCATTCGCGTCAATCTTTCCATCGTTGTTCAGGTCAAGGTATTTCACATCACCAGGCTTGGTATTAGGCGCATAAGTAGCGCCATATTTCACTATTTCTTCCGTCGTCTGGAAGAGTCCTGCTGTTCTGTACCCCCAGTGTGCATCGATGGGCAATCCTTCTTTAATAATATACCTGGGATCAATATCGCTTCCTCTTATATAAGGACCTGTTCCTGCTAAACTGACTACTTTGTTATCATTAACAGCAATATTCCCTTTAAGATCGTATCGGAAATTACTGCCAGGCATGCTGCGGTAATTTAAGGCTAACTCAATTCCGTTGTTATCTACTACTCCTGCATTCTGAAAAGGTGCCGCTAAACCAACTGTTGCCGGAATGGGCAATTGCAGCAATATACCACTGGTTCGCTTTTGATAATAGTCGAAGCTGATCCCGGCCCTTCCTTTCAGGAACTGCGCATCAAACCCGATATCGGTTTGCCTGGTAGTTTCCCAGGTGAGGTCTTTATTATTCAGCGTATTCTGCAGGTAAGCCTGTGCAGGTGAGCCTCCGAATGTATAGTTTGTAAGACTCAGTGAACCGTAATACTGGTATAGAGGTACTGTCTGGTTGCCCGTTTTACCCCAGGAACCCCTGAGCTTAAACTCACTGACTATATTTTTGAGGTTATCACGCCAGAAGTTTTCCTGCGAAAGGCGCCAGCCTGCAGAGAATGAAGGGAAAAAACTGTATTGGTTGTTACCCGTAAACCTGGATGAACCGTCGTAGCGGGCATTGGCTTCAAGCAGGTATTTATTGTCAAATGCATAGTTGATACGCCCGAAATAAGAACGCAGTCCCCATTCCGCATCAGTACCATTATTATTCCTGGTACCATCATTCGTTCCCTGGCCAAGTGAAGTAACCGCATTATTATAAAATCTTTCGCGGTAGGCAGAAATTGAGGTGGCTGTATTACTGATCTCCGAATAACCTGCCAATAATTTCACCTCATGCTTCTCCCAGCTATGCTGGTAATTGAGCAAGGCATTGGTAGTATATTCGCGGACTGTATTACGCACTTCAGCCAGGCTGTTATTGGCTACTATTTTGGTGATGCCTGTAATACTGTCTTTATTGGTATAGGCATTGGTAAAATTTTTCTGCGAAATGGAATTGATCCTTGCGCCAAACTGGACAGAGAAGTTCAACCCTTTGGTGATTTCCCATTCTCCTTTCAGATTGCCCACTATATAATCTGCATATTGCCTGGATTTGCCTGAAATTTCTGCAAGCATTAAAGGGTTGGCCCCCTGCGGACTTAAACCATACGTACCATTGGGATATTTGGGAACTGCCCATAATGACCCGTGGAATAACCTGTTGAACACATCACCCTCAGCCGCAGGAGTAGCGGAATAATTATACCGGTAGTTGACATCGGCTGTGAACTTCAATTTCTTTGAAGCATTGAGATCACTGTTCACCCTGATTTCCCTGATCCTGTTTTCTGCATTTGGAATAATACCATCCTGGTCCTGGTAACGCACACTCATCCTGGCCCTCAGCACTTCATTACCCCCGCTTACTGCAACGGTATTGCTGTACTGCGGCGCGGCATGAAATACTGTCTGAAACCAGGTATTGGGCAGGGGATATTTATACCTGTCTGTTGCGTTCACCCAGTCTTTGATCGACTGTTCTGAGAAACGCGCAGGAACAGCTGCGTTGGCATTGGTATAAGCCACCACCTGCTCCCGCATATACGGCTCCAGGTCCATCATTTCCGGCTTATTCATTGTTTTCTGAACTGCATAGTAACCACTGTAACTGACTGAGATTTTTCCGTTCCTTGCTGCCCTTTTGGTGGTGATCAGCAATACACCGTTCGCAGCCCTTGAACCATAGATGGCGGTTGAGGAAGCATCTTTTAAAAGTGAGATCGATTCAATATCAGCCGGGTTGATATCATACAGCTGTTGTTCTATCCCATCAACAATCACCAGCGGATCATTATTAGTAGCCAAAGTAGTTACACCACGAACGCGAATGGTGGCACCTGACCGGCCGGGCGCTCCACCCCTGTCCAATACTGTTACGCCCGGGGCAATTCCCTGCAGGGCCTGCTGCGCATTGCTGACAGGTCTCCGCGTCATTTCTTCTCCTTTTACTTCAGAAACGGCACTGGTAAGGCTTGTCTTCTTCTGTGTTCCAAAAGCTACCACTACCACATCCTCTATATTAACTGGTTTCGCTTTCAGCGCAATCTTGCTACTACCGGCTTTTGAAACCGGGATTTCAATCGTCTGATAACCTACATAAGAAATGACCAATATGCCGGTTGTAGCTGTAACCTTCAGGGTAAAACTGCCATTCTCATCTGTGGCAGTACCGATATTGGTTCCTTTCAATTTCACCGAAGCGCCACGCAATGGTTGTTCAGTACTATCCGAGATAACAACTCCTGTAATGGTGATGACTTCTTTGATCTGAACAGGTACGGGTTCCCTGTTTGTGTTTTCTGTTTGTTTTTCTTTCAGTACAATGATCTTGTCTACTATGGCGTAGGTCAGCTGCTGGTCTTTAAAACATTTATCCAGCACATCTTCCAATGAGGCATTCGTTACCCTGATGGTTACTCTGCCGGTCTGCTTTAGCAATTTCTCCTTGTAAAAGAACTGGTACCCGCTTTGGTTCTCAATTTCTCTGAAAACATTTTTCAATGAACTGTTCGTCTGTGAAAGGGTTATCCGCTGAGAATAACCATTGGCGCTGACCTGCAGGCAGGCGGCAAACAGGAAGATCGCAATCAGCTTCATAATCAGTAGTGTTTTGGCGAAGCCCCTCCGTTTCTGGAAAGGAGGTTTGCATGGGGGTTTTAAATGCATAACTTTGTTGTGTTTGGGTTAAACAATAAGCAGTGTCCTAACTGGCTTGTTACAATTGCCTGGATCAGGCAGTTCATCAACCCGGATACCGGCCAGCAGTGTTCCCGCACTACTGGCTTTTTGCTGGGTCGAGCTTTAGAGTCTTAAACAGGTTTTATGGCATTACAATTATTTTTCTTCCTTCCATTTTAAAATGCACCCCGTAGAGTTCAAGAATGGCCAATAGTTTTGACAATGGCACATTCCGGGAGATCTTTCCCGAGAAACCATCTTCTGTTACTTTTCCTTCAAAACTTACTGCCACATCATACCAACGCGATACCTGTCTCATCAGGGTATGGATATCTGTATTATCAAACCAGAAAAATCCATCTTTCCATGCTACCACCTGTGCAACATCAACGTTATCAACTGCTATGTTTGTGTTGCCTGCACTAAGCCTTGCCTGCTGCCCCGGCTCAAGTATTTTCATCGCATTAGCTTTGTTTACTTTCACCCGGCCTTCCACTAAAGTTGTATTCATTTCAGGCTCATCGTCGTATGCATTGACATTAAAATGCGTACCCAGCACTTCCACCTCCATGCCATTCGCTACTACTTTGAAGGGCATAGACGGATTTTTCGTCACTTCAAAATAGGCTTCCCCGTTTACCTCCACTTTTCTTTCATTACCAGAAAACGAAGCCGGAAAGCGAATGGACGATGCAGCATTCAGCCAGACTTTTGAACCATCCGATAATATCAGCTGGTATTGATTCCCTTTTGACGTTGCTATCTTGTTGTAAAGCACTTCCCCTCGGGCATCTTTGCTTTTTGCGTTGTTATACGCAATCTGGCCATTCAGCTTCAGCACTTTTATCCCTCCCTCGTTCGTCAGGGTGCCATTCGCGGCACTGTCCAGTACAATCCTGGTTCCATCGGCAAGCGTCAGCACCGCATTATCCCTGCCTGGTGCTATGTCATTACCCTGCAGCATGTGTTGCTTATTTGCCGCCAGTCCCGTCTCCCGTTTATTGTAGAGCAGGAACAAAGCAGTGGTGGCCAGCATAATGATCATAGCTGCAGCTACAGTTGCACGTAACCATGTACGCTTCCATAAGGGTATAACAGGTGTTGTACTTGCACCGGAAAAGATTTCCTGTTTGATGCGCTGGTAAGTGCTGTCGAGTAGATGTTCGGGCAGATGGCTGGATGACAGATCAGAACCAGGGTCCTTTTCTACCTGCTGCCGGATCAATTTCCTCAATATTGCATCATTTTCTGCATGATCAAAATATTGCAGTAGCAATTTCACCTCTCCGGGCGTGCATTGCCCGTCTAAGTATCGCTGAAACAGCTGGCTGATGGCAGTATTTTCTTCCAATACGGTTATTTTATAGTTAATACGCCTGAGAGAAGGTTTTCCTCTGCCCGGAAATAAAAAATTTATGCAGGAGAAATGATATCAGCTATGACCAGGAACAGCATGCTGATAGAGAATTCATAATTATTACCCAACTGTTCGCGGATGAATTTGGTAGCTTTTACAATATGATCGCTGATCGTAGAAGTGGAAATATTCAGTAACCTGCTCACTTCTTCGTATGACCTCCCTTCGATTTTCACCAACTCAAATACTATCCGCCGCTGGGAAGGCAGGGCTGCAATGGCGTCATGCAGCGCATGGGCGCTTTCTTTGCTGTACAGTGTTTCTTCTACATGCAGGTACTGTCCTGTTGCCCTGCTCACTAATGTCGCCTGCAATTTTTTATCCCGGGCTGCCTTACGGAAATAATCATAAACCAGGTTCTCTGCAATGCGGAACAGGTAAGAGCAAAAAGACTTATCAGGGTCTATCGTACAACGGTTGTCCCATATCTTAATGAAGAGCGACTGTAACAGTTCCGCTGCAACCGCTTCCGACTTTACCAGGCGGATAAAATTGCCCAGCAGCCTTGCACTGTAAAGACGGTATAGCTGTTCAAATGCCATTGCATCTCCCTGGCTTAACAGCAGCAGCAGTTCCCTTTCATCATATATGGGTTCACCAGGCAAAGCAATTGATTTGGTAAGTTATAGAGATCGCAATAAAAGTAAACAAACTCAACGGTTCAGCAAGCAGGTTGCATAACAGGGTACCTGCGCTGTCTTATTTTTCTTTCTCCAATATTTTCATCGCTTCTTCATCCCTGTACTGTCGTATCAACCCTGTCAATTGCTGCTTTAAGCCGGCAATCAATTTTTCATGTTGCTTGTCTCCATAGCTGTTATTCATTTCACGCGGGTCTTTGCGCAGGTCATACAGTTCCCAGGAATCAACAGGTCCATAAAAACGGATCAGTTTATATTGCGCCGTGCGAATGCCGAAATGAGGCGCTACACGATGCGGCTCGGGGTACTCGTAGTAATGGTAATACACTCCTTTTCTCCACGAAACATTTTTTTCATTTTTTACCAGCGGAAGAAAGGATGTTCCCTGCATGCCGGCAGGTGTTTTCACTCCCGCGATATTCAGTATGGTGGGTGCAAAATCGATATTAACAACCAGCTGGTCAACCTTTGTTCCCGGGCGGATCACTCCGGGGTAACGCATCACCACCGGCGTTTTAAGCGACTCTTCATACATGAACCTTTTATCAAACCAGCCATGTTCTCCCATATAAAAACCCTGGTCCGATGCATAGATGACCACTGTATTTTCCGCCAGGCCATTCCTGTCTAAGTAGGCTAAGATCCTGCCGATATTCCTGTCGAGCGAGCGTGCGGTTGACAGGTAATCTTTCAGGTAACGCTGGTATTTCCATTGTACCAGGGCATCTCCCTTGTACTGGTGTTCATCAAAATCCCTGCTTATTTTGTCGTAATAGGCTTTGAATACTTTCGACTGGTCAGGCGTCATCCGGCCGTACATGCCCTTTGCTGCATAATTAGCATTCACTTTCAGGTCATATTCCAGCAGCATCGTTTTATCGATCGACATATCCTGGTTCTTTGCTGCTATACGGTTTTTATAATCGTCGTAAAAATTAGCCGGCAGCGGAAAAGTCTGGTCATCAAAAGCGCCCAGGTCCTGCAGGTCGGGTAACCAGCTCCGATGTGTTGCTTTTTCTCCCACCACCATACAGAATGGCTTGGACCTATCGCGATGATCGAGCCAGTCAAATGCAATGTCTGTGATCACATCTGTGATGTATCCCTGTGTGCGAACCGTGTCGTTCTGCATGTTAATGAAATCGGGATTGTAATACTGTCCCTGGTCGGGCACCACTTTCCAGAAATCAAATGCATCGCCCGGTAGTGTCTGCAGATGCCATTTACCTATCCAGCTTGTCTGGTAATTATTTTGTTTGAGGATACGGGTAAACACTTCCTGCCTGATATTGAAAGGGTTGGAAATATCATTGACCTTAAGTCCGTTGATATGACTGTATGTACCGGTAAGCAATGCTGCCCGGCTTGGTGCGCACAGTGAATTGGTAACACATGCATTGGTAAACAGCGCCCCTTCTTTTGCGATCCTGTCGATATTGGGCGTCTGCATCAGTTTACTTCCATAAGCGCTGATGGCCTGGTAGGCATGGTCATCTGAAAAAATAACTAAGATATTCGGTTTTTGCTGATGGGGTTGTGCTATGACAACAGCCTGGCATAAGAGGCATAGTAAAAAGTATATTGGTCGTTTCATATCTCTACTTTGTAAGATTGTCCGCGTGAGGTTTCAAATGCGCTTGTTTTTCCATTGACAGAAATATAACACATGCCGCCGGTACGTGAATACACGGTACATGAAATCACTTTCCCCTGCTGCCATTCCATATCTACCTGGAAGCCGCCTCTTGCGCACAATCCTTTTACGGAACCGCTGCTCCATTCCTTAGGCAGGGCTGGCAATAGTTTGATGTATCCTTCGTGTGATTGCAATAACATTTCAGCAATCCCTGCCGTGCCGCCAAAATTGCCGTCTATCTGGAAAGGCGGGTGTCCGCAGAATAAATTGGCATAAGTGCCGCCTCCGCCCTGCATCTGCACACTGGTTTGTGTTACGGGTTTCAATAATTGTTTCAATAAAAGCAATGCGTGATCTCCATCGCCTAAACGTGCCCAGAAGCTGACCTTCCACGCTTTGGACCAGCCTGTTCCATCGTCGCCCCTGTCAATCAATGTTTGCCTGGCAGCCCTGGCCAGTTCCGGTGTTCTGACCGGACTGATCTCATCATAAGGGTGTAAACCATATAAATGTGATACATGCCTGTGTTTGGGCTCTGCATCTTTCCAGTCGTCCAACCATTCATTCAGATCACCTGCTGCGCCAACCTGATTGGGCGCCAGTTGTGGTAATAAGAGGCCCAGCTCTTTTCTCCAGGCGCCGTCTCTTTTCAACAGGTCAGCAGTCCTGATGCATGCATTGAATAATTCGCGGCAAATCTGCATGTCTATTGCCGGTCCCATGACTGTTTGTCCCTTTGTACCATCCGGCATAATGTATGTATTCTCCGGCGAATTGGAAGGTGCTGTGACCAACCAGCCGTGCTTAGGTTCCCTGATCAGCACAGACTGCAGAAATTGCGCAGCTCCTTTCAGTACCGGGTAATAGGTTCTCAGGAAGGAGGTGTCATTGTTAAACCGGTAATGTTCCCAGATATGTTCGCAAAGCCAGGCGCCACCGGTTAAGGTAGAACCCCATTCCGCTCCTTCACCCGGCGATGTGTAATGCCAGGGATTACTGATGACATGCGCCACCCAGCCATTTGCGTTATAGTATGCTTTGGCCGTTTTCTCTCCGGGCGCCACAAGGTCTTTTGTAAACCGGTGAAGCGGCTCTGCAAGGTCGCCCAGGTTGGTTGTCTCGGCCAGCCAGTAATTCATCTGGATATTTATATTCAGGTGATAGTCTCCATTCCAGGGTGTCTGGTATTCTGTTGCCCATAAGCCCTGCAGGTTGGCAGGTAATAAGCCCGGGCGTGAAGAAGCAATAAGCAGGTACCTGCCGAAATTAAAATAGAGCGCCGGTAATTGCGGATCGCTCCCGCCTTTCCAGTATTGTATCAACCTTTGATTGGTGGTCAATCCATTCACTTCACCGTTCTCAGGCATTTGCAGGCGGCACCGGTTGAACAGGCGCTGGTAAGCCGCTGTACTTTTTTTAGCAGCGGTCGTATAATTCTCCTGGTTGATTGCCGCAATCGCATTCCTGCATTGTTGGAGCAGGTCTCCACTGTGCAGCGACCCGGTTTTCCATTCATAGTTAGTAGCCGCAGCAATCCTTATCCAGCATTCTGTTGCATTTTCAATAACCAGGTCCGTTCCGTTAGTGCTGATGCTTCCGTCTTTGGTATTGGTTTGTACCATGGCAACAAACTGCATCCCCTTATCCTTACCGGAAGGCAGCTGGCCTGTCATGATCAATTGATTGGCTGCTGTTGTAATGACTGCATTTTCTTTTCTGTATAACGACAGGCTTGCATTGATGCCTCCTTTTTTAGCACTGCTGCTTAACCTGATCCAGATGATATCGTTCACAAAATCTGCAAACAGTTCTTCTTTGATCAGCTGCCCGTTGCGTGAGAAATGAGTGGTTGCCCTGGCATTTTCAATATCCAGTACACGCGAATACTCCGTAACTGGTGCGGCACTGTCTTTCCAGGCAATAAAAAGATCACCCAGCGCCTGGTAGCAGCCATACTTTGCATTGGCGCCGTTTCCATGGCCCGATCCTTCCCCTCTTGCGATGAAATGTTTTTGCAGCAGCGCCTGCGCTTCTTTGTTTTTACCTGCGAGTAACAGGTCCTGTATGGGTTTTAAATATTGATTGGCGTCTTCACTGTCTGCATCCTGCACACCGCCCGACCATAGTGACAGTTCATTTAAGGCAATCCTTTCTTTACGCGTATTGCCATACATCATGGCGCCCAGTCTGCCATTACCCAATGGCAGGCTTTCGGTAAAATTGGTTGCCGCGGTATCAAATGATATGGTTACATCTGCTCTTTGGCCCTTAGCAAAGGGTGCCAGCAAAGAGAGCGCAGCAAAAATCAGTATGGTACGAATGGCAGGTACCCTCATTAGTTTATTCATTTCGCAATCGATTATCAGGATATAAAAGACTTGCTGAAGTTACCAAATAAATAACCCCTGGCAACGGCAACATAAGGGAACGGCTATTGACCAACCCGGCTGCCTGCTTTTATTTTTTCCAATAATGCCGTCAGTTCTTTCACCACTTCGGGGTAAGTGTCTGCTACATTATTTCGTTCCTGTATATCTTCTGTCAGATGATACAACTGCGGCTGTGGCGCATTAGCCAGTTCGGTATTGGTGAGTGTATCTTTTGCAGGACCCTTACGTGGTTCCACCAATTTCCAGTCACCCTTCCTCACAGCAAGCGGACCGCCCTGTTCAACCAGCACCGTTCTTCCCTTGGAAGATTTACCCAGCAAAGCTTTCAGCATATCTTCACTATCAGTTGCCTCGTCGGCTGTCAATGGTAGGTGCAGCATGCCGGCAAACGATGCAACCAGATCCACATGGCTTACCATTGCCTTTGAAACACCCGGTTGAATGGTACCCGGCCAGCTAACGATCCATGGTACCCTTGTACCTCCTTCATAGGCGCTGTACTTACCGCCGCGTAATGGTCCGGCTGGTGTGTGACCGTTTAACCTGGTCACTGCTTCATCCTGGTAACCATCGTCAAGCACCGGGCCGTTATCGCTGCTGAAAATGATCAGCGTATTTTTTGAAAGACCCAGCGCAGCCAACTGCTTCCTGATTTCCCCAACCGTCCAGTCTAACTGCAGTATGGCATCCCCACGATACCCCAGTCCGCTCTTCCCTTTGAACATAGTAGCAGGCATGCGCGGCACATGCGGCTCTGTCGGCGCGAAGTATAAAAAAAACGGCTGGCGTTTATTTGCTTCAATAAAGTTTTTTGCTTTGGCCAGAAAAGTGAGCGATAGTTCTTCGTCTGCCCACCGGGCTTTTTTCCCACCACTCATATAACCAATACGGCCTATTCCGTTGACAATGGTCTGGTCATGACCCTGCCCGGGAGAAGACAGCATCTTCAGCAATTCGGGATGTTCTTTCCCGGTTGGATCATTGCCTGTCTTGTTTTTATAATCAACTGCTATGGGGTCGGTACTGTCCAATGCCAGTACATGATGGTTCTCTACAAATACCGTAGGTACGCGGTCGGCCGTTGCGGGAAAGATGAAGGAATAATGAAAGCCTGTTTCGTTGGGCCCGGGTTTTAATTCGCCATTCCAGTTTTTTTCTATGGCGTTCCCTATGCCCAAATGCCATTTACCTACTATTCCTGTTTGATATCCTGCTTTTTGAAATACCAGCGGCAGGGTAATTTTATCTGTTGGAATGATCAGTGCTGCATCACCGGGTAATACGCCTGTTCCCTGTTTGCGCCAGGGATATTGCCCGGTCATCAGCGCGTAGCGCGACGGCGTACAGGTGGCAGAAGTGCAATGCCCGTCTGTAAACCGCAGCCCCTGCAAAGCAAGCTGGTCAATATTGGGTGTTTTGATTTTACCGGCGCCGTAACAACCCAGGTCGCCATAACCCAGGTCATCTGCAAGGATGAAAATGACATTGGGCTTTTGCTGTGCATTGGCAACAGCAAATGCAAACAAGGCGATTATTAGAAACTGCTTTTTCATCATATAGCAAGCTTAATTGTCACTGCTAATGTAATATATACTCAACCTATTTCGGGTCGCAATCGGTTGCGCTATTTTAGAATACTAGTACTACTATCTGACGCAGATAAAGCAAGCTTAGTAGTGAAATCAGGGTCTGACTCCTTGTAGATTGTCGAATATTAAACAATAAAACATGGGAAAAACACCCTTTTTTTAGGTATCAAGTTGGGTCAATCGGGCAAATTAGAAGATAAGGGCATCCCTACACTTCATTCCACATGGCCTGCCATTTTCTAAACTCGGCCGGCGTTACCCTATAACGGGCAAAATTTCCTTCGTGTAAGCTCAATAATTCTGTTTCTGTCGTTTCAATAAATTTTGCCTGATCCTCTTCGGGTAATTGTAAGGACGCTTTTTTAATCATAGCAGCAGCCTCTTTCTTATTAATAGCTGCTGCTATGATATGCGTTATTTGTGTACGCATTGACTCCCGGTATTTTAAACGGAAAGGATCTGGTTCTCCCAAAGACTGCCGGATGACAGCATAGCGACCGGATGAACGCTCATATGCCCATAGAAACACATCTTTCAATAGTTCTACCCTGTTTAATTCATAAATACCCAACAATCCTTTTATATACAAATCATGCGGCACATCGATAAATGAAAGTGGCACAAGGTTCCGGCGATTCAGCGACAGGTTAGCAGCCAGTCGCGATACCCTTTTGTTGACGTCTTCAAAAGGCTGCAGGTAAGGAATGTGAACCATTGCAAAAAAAGCCTGTTCGAAAGGATTACTGATCGCAGCAGCTTTGTCTAATACCAGGTGAAACGCTTGTTCTATCAATTGTGGCATCGTTAGGGGTGTATATACTGAGCCGTTAATGCCTACGCCGAATCGTCGCAATCTTCCCGGTGCTTCAGGATCGGGGAGCAGGTTATTGGCCAGCATGGCATGAAGGTTCAATAAAGTATAACGATTGAAGCCGATATCATCTGCATTACTTACCATAAATTCAATAGCATCCTTGTGGTTCAGGATCATTTGCGCTTCGGCCTTCGTTTTATTGTCTGCTTCCTGTCCCTGCAGGATCAATCGTTCAGTATCGAGTAATGAGTAAGTGTTGCCTTCCAACCTGCTGGAATTCCATGACAGATCGATCAACAAACGGTGGAGAATTTCCCTGGCATAAGTTCCGGCCGGTTGGTTGCTGGCAGTAGTGCTTCCCATTTTTTCAAGTTGCACCAATTCCTGATTGGTTAGGTATTGATCTATATTGGGACGGTAAGATTCAAGAAATTCCAGATTATATCCCACCGGATCGCGCTGTTGGGTGGGCCGGGATACAAATGAAATGATGCTTTTGGCCTCATCTGAAAGTGGGATCAGTTCATCGGCCAGGCTGGGTATTCTGCGAGTCTCTCCCCCCTGATGTACCAAAGTGTAGCGAGCACCACTGGTTTTACCAGAAATAACCACCTTGCCGAGATCCCGCAGTTTTTCCAATCGCCTTTGCAGGGTCCGTAGCCCAATGGGTAGTTTTGCGCTTTCAATGATTTGTTGCAGATTGGCACCTTCCGGGTATTGCTGGAGCACCTGGAGGATTATGCTCAATTCTTCTTCAATAGCCTTTTTCTTACTCATTTGCGCCATTTATTACGACAAAAATAGGGTTTTTATGACAAAAATGATAGTAATGACTGTATTTTGTCGCAATTTAGTAAAAAGTGACATAAACAGTGTCGCAATTTCCAAACTATTCCTAGATTAAAATACACTTCCGAGAAGGTGGAAGTATCAGAAAAAAAGTGGGCATATTAATATAGTAGGATGCCTTAAGTGGTAAAAGGCTATCTATTTTTGACTGAGGCGTTTGAGAAAAAGCAATTTAGAAAATAAAAAAATGCTAACGGTGATTTTAAAAATCACTTATGGAGGATAAAAATGTTCAAAGTGCCTTTTTAAAACGTTTAAACCGGAATTAGGTAGTCAAACGCAATCGGATTTTGCAGCAATGCTTATGACCTTTTGGTATTTTTGGACTATGGAGAGGAAAGTATCCGATAAAGCAGAGCTAATTCAGCGGCTGACCGGCAATGGCCAGCAGATTCGGTCCTTTGGGATTGAGCGAATCAGTGTGTTTGGTTCTTTTGCCCGCGATACCAAAATCACCCCCTCAAGTGATATTGATCTAGTATTAGATTTTACACCGGGCCGGAAAAATTTCGACAACTTGGTGGATCTTGGCGACTACCTCGATAATTTATTAGGTCGTAAAGTAGAGTTGCTGACCCGCGAGTGTATACCAAAAACAGACCAGGAAGCAATAAAATCCATTCTTACCGAGATCGGTACTATGAAAAAGGTAATGCAAGAGCCGATCTGGAGGAAGATATAACCCTTGAGCAGGCTGTTTCTATGACGCTCGGGCTGATTGGCGAAAAGACGAATAAAATACTTCCCGAATTTAAGGCGGCACATCCGGAAATCGAATGGCGAAAAATTATCGCCCTACGTAACCGAATCGTTCATAGTTATGAGGACCTGGATTTTGATATCATTTATGATACAGTTAGTAGAAAATTACCGGAACTCAAAGACCAACTGGAGAAGCTTTTGGGAATGCCCAATTTTCTAAGGCACAATTCATGACATTTATTTTTAGGTTAGAGAATGAATATGTCCGCCCCCGTCTGAATTGTTTTGGTTGTTCAATCAAGTACCAATTTAAATGAAAGATGATTATGAAAATGTTAAAACAATGGCATAAAAATTATCTCATCAATGCTTCCTTCACTATTTCTTTCTTTAATCTCGAAACAGGAATCCGTGAACCGTCGGTCATCAATAGTTCAAAAATAGTATCGTCTTTCACTAAGCTTTTGATCAATTTCCTGTTTACAAGATGCGACTGATGACAGCGGATAAAATCATAGTCCTTCAGCATCTCATCATATTCATAGATACCTTTCGAAACCAATAATTTTTCTCCGCCCTGCAAATAGAAATGGGTATAGTTATTAGCAGATTCGCATCGTATAATGTCATCAGGGTTGACAAACCGAAGCTCTTTCATCAACGGTAATGCAATGCGATGGCTTTGTTTCTGCGTATTATTTAGGACAGAGAGCAGATTGGTAATCTGTTCATGCGTTTGTTTTTTCTGGTTCATGAGCGTTGCTTTTGCAATTGCCTTTACCAGTTCAGCTATTGCCACGGGTTTTAATAAATAATCCAGGGCAGAGAATTTTACAGCCTGTATGCCATACTGGTCGTAACCAGTTACAAAAATCACTTCAAAACTATATTCACCCAATGCAGCCAGCATGTCAAAGCCCGATTTCCCGGGCATCTGAATATCCAGGAATACCAGCTCGGGATTGAGGTCTGCTATCATTTCAAGTCCTTCTGCTGCATTAGCCGCTTCTCCAATAATCTCCACCTGCTTACAATGGCTGGTTAACAACCCTTTCAAATGTGTAATATTCTTTTTTTCGTCGTCTATGATAATCGTTCTCATAAGCTTATGCTATCCAGTTTTTAAAAAAGAAAGTAGCAGTTGTGCCTTCCTCTGTATGCAGTAGGGAGTAGTCAATTTTCTCCTGTTTATACAATTTCAGCAAACCCTTTATCCGCTCTGTGGTAAATTTTATACCATAGCCATGCCCCTCCCTGGTCTTATTGGTTTGGTATTTTCCATTGTCTGTAATAGTAATTTCAAGGTCTGTTGCTTTTTTCCGAAATGCAATAGAGATCATACCCTTATTCCTAAGCCCGGATACCCCATGTTTTACAGCATTTTCAACACAAGGCTGTAACAGCATGGGCGGAAACTCTATAACATCAAGGTCAAGCTGTGGGTCTATAGCTATGGCATACCTGAACTCAAAGCGCAGTTGTTCTATAGCAATATACCTTTCAAGCATTTCAATGTCCTGCGCCAGGCTAATGAACAATAAACCACTGTTTTTAAGGGTATCCCGCATGATCTCGGAAAAAGATGACAGGTATTCGTTGGCCCTTTCATTTTCTTTGTTGGTAACCAGCCCTTCTATTGAGCTTAAGGCATTATAAACAAAATGCGGGTTCAGTTGGCTTTGCACCGTTTTAAGTTGTTCCTGTACCTGCATTCTTGTTTGCCTTTCTTTTTGTACCCTGTACCTATAAAAGGAATACGGTAAGCCCAGCAATAGTATCGCACCTGAAACAACAAACACAGCCATGGCCCAGGATGTCTGGTGCCAAAATGGAAGTGTGATGATCTGGTAGGTATTAAAGGCATCCATGTCCAGGTATTTTACATGGAGCAGGTAGGTACTATTGGGTCTGATACTGTTTAACGTAAGCAGGTGGCCTGTCAGCCGCCAATCGGCCTCTTCCTTTTTGTTCATTTCCTGTAGCCTGTACTGGATGCAAGAATCTTTATTTAAAGAAAGTTTGCTTAAGAGAAATTCAAGGTGTTTGCCGGGCGATACCACCAATTGGCTTTGTTTAAGCGTGTCAAAACCACCCAACGGCCTTTTACTGCCCCCTATTGCCATCGATTTAAGCTTGCTGTCAACAGCATCATACCGGTCTTTCTGCCTGTAACTAAAAATAGAAGGAGACAGTTCATCGCGGCTAACAATATTTTGTTGAATAATTTTTTGTTCTTTTTTCAGCCTGAACTGTGTTACCAGCTTTTCCTTTGACCTGAGTAAAGTATCTGCCAGTAACCCGGCGTAAGGAAATTTCAATGCGCTACCATCTTGTAACGGTAAGGGCAACCATTGCGCATTGGCAGAATCATTGATAAAATACCGGTATTCAATGTTTGGAAGCTGTTTACTGTGCACCGGTTTGCCAACCTGGAAATATTGGTCACTCTCAATCACTGTTTTCCTGGGAGCCAGGGCAAGCCTTATTTTACCAGAGACCGTATTTAATATTTTCTCCGCTGACAAAGTATCAATATAGATACCCGTTTCAATGATGATGGGGATTTCGGCTATGTAAGTAATCACAGATACATTCCCGGTCTGAGCAGTTGCTGAATTAACGCAATAAAGCAGGCATCCGTATAGTAACAGATTTCTCAAATAGGATAGCATTAGTTTAACCAACCGGGGTTGTGCTAATGCAATTTAACAGCATTATATATCATAAACAAAAACCGATTATTTACCGATTCAAACAGATTCACAACGTTTCCAGCCCAATCCACAACAAGGCAACAGATAGCAATGTGGTTTAAACAGTTTTATGCATTACCTGTAGGTAATAGCATTTAAAAACCATTTAAAACGACAGCTATGAAAATCTTATTCAGTGTTATTGCTATTGTACTCCTTACAGCTTGCCAGAAAGAAAACAACTTTGCAGATCCCATAGTTTCAAGGGCTTATTTCTTCAAGAATGAGGCAGAGGCTTTCAGAGAAGTTCAATCTGTCATCAGCCAGCGTTCGCCAGGGGAGAAATTAGCAAGAATACAGAGCATTTCTTATATCGAGTCTAAGAATAAGCAATACGCGTTTGTCTTTTACGAATCTGACAAAGGAACCCGGAATATTGTGTTTGAAAAGCAATACTCGAACGGGCAAAGCATCACCACGAACAGCATAACATGCGGTGGCGGAGCCTGCGATTGTAAAGTTACAACGGTTATCAGCAACAGTGGTGATGTAACAGTAGGTTGCTCCTGCAGTTCCTGCACCATGGCAGTTAATACAATTACCCCAAGTGCCAGTTAGGGTTAAGCAGTGCGGTCATGGAAAGGATCATTGTTGATCATACAGCCTATCCCTTGCATTCAATCGATGCTATTCCAGCGAGGTTGAAAATGCAGCAAATACACGGAAGCACTATACAATATGGCCACGGGCATTTTGGAAAGGTGATCTGCCAGCAATTAGTATTAGGCAGTTTCGAAATGGTGTATCGTTATTACCAGGTACTGGAAGATTGTACATTTCACTTTCGTAGCCGGAAACAATACTTAGGTGTACATATCATTCTTAAAAACGACTTCTCCTACGCTCTTAAAGAGATGGGGGAAGTTGTTTTTAGAGAAGACCAATGCAATGTAATTTATCTGCCTGCTGTTGATTTGCATGCCAGTTTTAGGAAAGGCCGGGAATATATTAGCCTGGACCTGTATTATAAGCCTGCCCAGGTTAAGCAATATGCGGCACTATTTCCTTTTGCAACATTGTTTATTCAAGATTTACAGGGCCGCAAGGCCGCCTGCCTGCACCTGCAAGCTCAGCATATCTCTTTTGCAATCCAGTGTATTGTACATGAAATGATACACTCCAATTACAAGGGTAATCTGCGAAAAACTTATTTAAAAGTGAAAGCATCGGAGCTTCTGTTGCTTGTGATGGAATTACTAACTGCTAAAAAAGGAGCTAAGGTTAAACTAAGCAAATACCATGTTGAAAAATTACATGCAGCCAGGAAATTCATCACTGATCACTATCATCAACATTACAGTATCAACGAAATGGCAAAAAGATATGGGATGAATACAACAACCTTCAAAGCTGGCTTTCGGCATGAATTCGGCGCAGGGCCATTTGAGTACCTGGATACCATAAGAATGGCCAGGGCAATAGAACTATTAAAAGAGGGCCAGTTAACCATTAACAGAATAGCTAATGATATAGGCTATAAAAGTTCTGGCAGTTTTATCAAGGCGTTTAAAAATCGATTCAATTACACACCCGGCCAGGCACGTAAAAAAGGGGGTTAAAATATTTCCACTTGAGCAATTGATATAACCCAATGGATAACTATCACTTTCCCCCTTGTTAGAACTTTACACTCCAAAGCTTCGAAGCGAATCATTCTTCACACACAGGGAGTAAGCTGAAAACCTG
>JBHAFM010000010.1:0-15446 GCA_041856175.1 Sediminibacterium sp. | reverse complement strand
ACCCCGATTCTTATCGGGGCTGCTGTTGTTTCCAAACTTTCAAAGATCTTTTCGGCCTTCTCTTCGACCTCCCGGCCTTTTTTTAACCGGGGTGCAAAAGTATCAACCTTTTATTTATTAACCAAATCTATTTCAACCTTTTCTAAACTTATTTAACCCCCTTCCTACTCCTAAAACTACCGCTTTTTTTAAACGGATCGCAAAGATAGAAACTTTAGCCGCATAACAAAATTTAATTCAACCTTTCTGCACAATTTTCTTTCTCTTCTGATTGATCTTCAACGAACTACACCGTTTTTACCGAACGGGCGGCGAAGATAAGGAGTTGATAATTATCAACCAACATTTTATCAAAAGTTTTGAAAATATTTTTTTTAAAAGTTGGAAGGGCAGGTAGCCAGACAACACATATACCCCGACAACAAAAAAGCCACCCGCATTGCCTCGGATGGCTTTTCACTGCTATATAAGTGTATTTATCAGTTCTTTTTCTGCGCTGCATTTTGCATAGGGTTCTGGCCTTGCGACTGCCCCCTTGTAGCTAATTTTGCTTTGAACAAGGAGAACCTGCTCGGCGCCGTTACATTGGGCCAGCTATTATTGCTCTCATTGACATCGGCTGTCTCCCGCATTGGATCAAGTTGAATGCTCACCGCTTTCTTCTTGGTAAGAAACACTTTGCTTACATTGTTTTCATTCTTTCTCCAGATCTGCGCAGGTATCCTTTCTATCTCTTTGGTCCCGTCTTCAAAGGTGAACTCAACGATGATCGGCATCACCAATCCCCCCTTATTGGAGAATGATATCTCATACAAATGCACGTTGGTATATTTTGCTTTTTCAGTTTCTGTTAAAGCCTCCTGTTCAAACGGAGCCTGTTGCATTACCCTTACCGTTGAATCGTAAGGTTCCAGTCCCCTGTCGTACCGCCAGTAAAAATCACGCAGGCCCGGATCAGCATCCGTCAGGAATATAATGCGTTTGTCTTCACGGTTGCGTATTTTAGAAATGTCTTCAAAAGCATTGACCAATGGTCTTGCCAGCCGGTCATCCTGCTTAAATCCCTGCGACCTGTTTGCCGCCTCCACCATTGGTGCATTGGGATCATATAACGCATGTTTTACACTGTCAATGGCAATATCACAGGGCTCGATACCATAGAACCAGCCTCTCCAGAACCAATCCAGGTCCTCTCCACTGGCATCTTCCATCGTACGGAAAAGATCGGCTGGTGTTGGATGCTTGAAAGCCCAGCGCCTGGCGTATTCCTTAAATGCATAGTCAAACAATTCCCTTCCCATAATCGTCTCGCGGAGAATATTCAATGCAGTGGCGGGCTTGGTATAAGCATTGGGACCAAACCTTACAATATTCTCACTATTGGTCATCACAGGTTCAAGCTGGTCTTTGGGTAATTTCATGTAGTCCACAATAGTCCATGCGGCCCCTTTGCGCGACGGGAACTTATTGTCATATAATTCTTCGGTCAGGTATTCAACAAAACTGTTCAGTCCTTCATCCATCCATGTCCATTGGCGTTCATCACTGTTAACGATCATGGGGAAGAAATTGTGTCCTACTTCATGAATGATCACACCCAGCATGCCGTATTTGGTTGATTCGCTGTATGTACCGTCTTTATTGGTACGCCCGTAATTGAAACAGATCATCGGGTATTCCATACCGTTAGAAGCCTCTATGCTTTGTGCCACAGGGTATGGATAAGGAATGGAAAATTTAGAATAAGACCTGATCGTATGTGCCACTGCTTTTGTTGAAAAATTGCGGTAGAGGCCATATGCTTCTTTGGCATAGGCGCTCATACACATGATCTTCTTTCCTTCCACATGTGTTGGCATGGCATCCCACACATATTTACGACTGGCTGTCCAGGCAAAGTCCCGCACATTACTGGCTTTGAACACCCAGGTTTTTTTCTGGGCGCTTTTTTGTTTTTCTGCTTTCACTGCTTCATCCAGTGTAACCACTTCTACCGGTTCTTTGGCTGTTTGTGCCTGCTTCCACCGGCCTAATTGCGCAGCGGTCAGTACCTGTTCATAATTCTGGCACTCCCCTGTTCCCAGTACCACATGATCTGCGGGTACTGTCATCTGCACGTTGAAGTTCCCAAAAGTGAGGGCAAACTCTCCGCGACCGGTAAACTGGTGGTTCTGCCATCCCTGGAAATCGCTGTACACACACAAGCGGGGATACCATTGCGCCATCGTAAACAGGCTGTTCCCGTCTTCAGGAAAAAATTCATAGCCGCCCCGTCCGCCGAAAGTCTTACGGTCAGGTATCTTATAATTCCAGTCAAGGTTGAAGACAAATGTCTGCCCGGGTTTCAATGCCGCCGGCAGATCAATACGCATCATGGTCTTGTTGATGGTATAAGCCAGTGCTTTCCCATTTGCATCGGTCAGCTTAGTGATCTTATGACCATAACCATTGTCCGTCTTCCTGTCTAATAACCTGTCAATAGTGCCTGTAGTTACTTCATTGCCGATGGTGCTGACATCCTGGTAATTGGCGTTGTCTACCGTGCTATGCTCATTTTCATCCAGCTGCAGCCAGATATAGGTTAATACATCCGGTGAATTGTTGAAATAAGTAACGGTTTCACTACCCTTCAGTTTCAGGTTGGGTTCATCCAGTTCGCATTTGATATTGTAATCGGCCTTTTGCTGCCAGTATTTTGGCCCCGGGGCTCCGCTGGCTGTACGGTATTCATTGGGAGTAGGTAAAATGGTTCCCAACTGTTCAAACCTGTTCCCATGGTTTGAAGCGGGGTTGTTCATAATGTTTTGCGCCTGTACAGCAAGTCCGCTGCACAGCACAACAAACAGTGACGTAATTTTTCTCATTACATATATAGTTTAAAATGGTACTCGTTCCAAAGCCATCTGCAGGGCAAGGGCAAAAATACCGCCTGAAAAATACAACAAATATTCCCTCCTGTTGAACCTGAAAATGGTGACAAGGATCAATGAAATCACCAATACGCCCAACACGATCAGCAATTGCCCGGCTTCCAGGCCTATATTAAATGCCAGCAACTGTAACACCACAGTATGGTCTTTTCCCAGCAGGCTTTTCAGGTAACTGCTGAAACCAAGTCCGTGAATCAGTCCAAAAAACAAGGCAAGGAAATAGATCAGCGGGAACCTCGACCTGAAAGCAAATTTCTTCACAAACAAATTACTCAGCGCCGTAATAACAATGGTGCAGGGTATGAGAAACTCTATCCATTTTACCGAATAATGCACGATGTTAAATACGCTTAACGCGAGGGTGATGGAATGTCCGATGGTGAATGCAGTTACCAGGATCAGTATCTTTGTCCAGTCTGCAAACTGGTAGCGCAGGCAAAGGGCCATAATAAAAAGGATATGATCTAATCCTTTCAGGTTTGCGATATGCTGGTAACCAATCTTGAAATATAATCCGAATTCATTCATGGCAGGTCAAATTAATGATGACGGCTTGCTGTGTAAAAAAATAATGTTGAATGGCAAATATAATGGTTCAATGGTTGATAACGGGACTGCTGTCCGTACTGCATCCTTTATTCGTATCTGTCATTGACATCAACCACAATGCCAGGGAAGCAAAGGTTGAGATCAGTGTAAGAATATTTACGGATGACCTCGAAAAAACACTGCAGAAATATACCCGCGCTAAAATTGACCTGGTTCATCCGTCTGATAAAGCTTTGCTTGAAAAACAACTGGCTGCTTACATGAGCCGGACATTGAAACTGAAGGTCAATGGCCAGGCAGCCAGCCTGCATTTCCTGGGTTATGAAATACAACAGGAAAGCGCCTGGAGTTATTTTGAAATAGATAAAGTACCCGCACTTAAAAAACTTGAGACGGATTGCAGTCTCTTATACGATTTTGAAACCAACCAGGTTAACATCTTTCATGTGAAGAGCAATGGGGTTGAAAAAAGTTACAAATTAGATTACCCGGCAACCCATACGGTGTTCAACTTTTAACAGCCGGCGCTAATAGGTGTCCAGGTTCAGCGGTTCAATGGTTGAAACCAGTACTTTGTCGATCCGGTGGTTGTCCATATCAACAATTTCAAAACGGAAAACCTTCCATGACAGTGTATCACCGGTTACCGGTATCTTTTCAAGTTTATGAATGATAAAACCAGCCAGCGTATCAAAGTCCTGGTCTCCTTCCATCATCCATTCTGTTTTATCAAAGCGGGTTAAGAAATCATAAAAAGGCATCTGGGCATCTACTAAGTAAGACCCATCGGCGCGCTCCGTGATCTCATAGTTTTCATCTTCCTCCTGCGGCAGATCGCCTACGATAGCCTCGAGGATATCATTCAATGTGATGAGCCCTTCTACAGAGCCGTATTCATCCACAATAAAACAGTGGTGTATCTTGGTTTGTTTGAATTTTTCCAACACCTGGTAGGCCGTATTACTTTCCGGTATATACATGGCATCGCGCATGACATGTTGCACGGGTGTGTCTGCTGTTGCAGAGAAAAGATCCTTGATCGACACCACACCCCTGATATGATCAATGTTTCCCTCGCATACCGGGTATATGGAGTGAACCACTTCGGCCAATTCGGATCGTATATGGCCGATTGTCCTGCTGATATCTATCCATACAATATCACTCCTGTGTGTCATCAGCGAAGTGATGTTACGGTCGCTCAAATGAAATACCCTTTCTATAATCTCCTGCTCTGCTTCCTCGATGGTACCCTGCTCTGTTCCTTCACTGATGATGGCCTTGATCTCTTCTTCCGTTACCTGGTTGTCGTTGGCTTTGATGTTCATCAACCGTACGATCAGGTTGGATGATTTACTCAATAACCAGATGAAAGGAAAAGTGAACCGGGAAACGAAACGCATCGGACCTGCTACGAGTTTGGCAATGGCTTCCGGATTGCTCAACCCTATCCGTTTGGGAACGAGCTCTCCCAGCACCAATGTTAAATAAGTGATCACTACTACGATCAGGGTAGTAGCCGCGGTACCACTGTATGGTCTGATGAATTCGAATTGTTGCAACCAGTGCTGTACCGGTGTTCTAAAAGTATCACCGGAGTATATACCCGTTAATATCCCAATCAGTGTAATGCCTATCTGCACGGTTGACAAAAATGTGTCGGGATGACTTGCCAGTTCCAAAGCGCGCTTTGCTTCAGCATCGCCTTTGGCTGCCTGTGACTCTAATCTTACTTTACGGGCCGAGACAAGCGCTATCTCTGCCATTGAGAACAGTGCATTGAAAAGGATTAGGCCAAGTATGATGAAAATTTCCGTCATAATTTTGCTGCAATGATGATTCGTCTTTTTTATTTCCTATCCGCAAGCTCCGCGATCACATATTTTATAACTTCCTTATTCCTTGTTGCCGGGTTCAGGAAAGGAAGGCTTAGCCTTGATACACCATAATAATCCCCTTCAAATATAGTTCTCATAGCAGGGAACTGCTGTTGCAAAGCGGGCATACTTTCCTTTTTGGTAATAACAATTTCGCCAGGCTTTAGTTCCTCCTGTTTGTTGATATAAGGAATGATATGCTGTGCATAAAAGTGCAATGCCATACTCCCGTCAATATTGTATCCCACGATCTTTGTTTTATCGAGTTTATGCTGCTCAATAAAAGCTGCGGCGCTATTACCCAACTGGTATTTCAATAAGTTGGGGTAAAAAGCTGTATTCAAAAAAAAGTTGACGCCTATGACTGTAAAGAATGCCAGTTGCAGGTAAACGGGCAGTCCTTTTCGCGGATAAAAAATCAATAGTAAAAAAACAACCAGGCAGATCCCTGCCAAAACAGGCACAACCAGGGGTATGTTTTTAAATGGCCATGCCATCAGGCTGGTAATAGCAACCCATAATAATGCAAATATAACAGCGTGTATGATCAGTAATGGACTGCGCCAGCGTTTCCATGCTTCTGTATAAAACAACTGGTAAAGGAAGGTTGCCGTTATGATTGCGGCTAAAGGGAATACCACAAAAATATAATGCGGCAATTGCGCCTGGCTTCGTGCCAGGATACAATAGGTAACAATAAAGCCGCCTGTGCTGATCCATTCTTCGCTATTTGCTAACCTGAATCTTTTTACAATGATATTTTTCAGTGCAAAGAACAGGGCGAGCAGGAAACAAAGTATCCAGGGCAAAAAACTCCACAACATGTTTTCGAGCAGGAAGGTGAAATAACTCATTTCATGGTACCGGTTCTCTCCTGTATAACGGCCAAAGCTTTGTGTCCAGTAATAAAAGCGCAGTCCCGATTGTATGGGTACCCCGCCTATGATCTTGCCGGGATGCTGGTCAAACTGTTCATATAAGCCAATACTCATCGGTACCAGCAGTATGGCTATGATCACAATACCCAACAGGTATTCCCACCGGAAGAACTGTTTCCATTCGCGTCGTAATATAAAATGCGGCAGGAATGCAAATACCGGCACCATCAGTGCAATAGGCCCCTTTGTCATCATGCCGCCCGCAATTCCTGCAAAAGCCAATACAAAATGTTTCCACTGTTTATCCTGGTACCAGGCAGCCATTTGCCAGAGACTGAAAGCCACCCATCCCATCAGCATGGTATCGCATCGCACGTCGTGCACAATGAGGAATACTGCCTGTGAGGTAGCCAACACCAATGCACTTAATTGTGCAACGGTTTTATGGTAAAACAGCAAAGCCAGCCGGTAAGTAGCATACACTGCGAGTAAGATAAAGAGGAATGAGGGTAAACGGTAAGCCCAGTCGTGCACCCCAAACAGCTTCATGCTGGCGGCGGATAACCAGAACAACATAGGTGGTTTATCGAGATAATCATGTCCCTGGTCATACACCTGTAAATAACTTTTGTTTTCCAGCATTTCGCGGCTGATAGAAGCATATTGTGCCGCGTCGATATCCATCACAGGTATCAATACCATGCCCAATACCCATACCACCAGGCAGGCAGCTAATACGGTAAACAGTGTGCGGTTAGCAATCATGCAGCAGGGGGTTGATCGTGATCAAAAGTAAGGGAGCCAATTTTTTTCTTGAAAAAGAAAGCCGTTGCATAGCCTATGCCACAGCCCAGCAGGCCGCCGCACAATACGTCGAGCGGGTAGTGCACTCCTACATATACCTGCCCGTAACTGATGGTGGCAGCCCAAAGAAAAAACAGCCATCCCCATTTTTTACATACATGCATGGTGGATATATAAACGAACATGGCAAATCCAAAATGATTGGCAGCATGTGAAGAAGTAAAACTGTAGCCACCCGAGCAGCCATCGAGTAATAAACGCATCTGTCCCACTAAAAAGTCTTCCCGGCAGGGACGGGGTCTGGCCACCCAGTTCTTGAGTAAGGTACTGCTGGCCTGGTCGGTCAGCACCACCGTAATAACGGCAAATAATATCCAGGGAATGGCTTTTTGTTTAAAGTTCATCAAAGCCAGTATCACTAAGAACAGGTATAGCGGTATCCAGGTATTGGCATTGCGCCACCAGGGGAATACGTCATCAAGGAAGCTGTTTGTCCATGTTGTATTGACTTTTAAAAACAGCCAGGTATCCCACTGGCTGAGCCAGGACCAGAGTCGCTGAAAGAAGCTGATCAACAATAGATTGTGCAGCATAATGGTGTAAAGATAATGGTTTGCCCTGCTCTTAAGAGCAGGGCAAATAAATAGATGGCCCGAACCAACTTTATCTATGTGTTAACTGATGGCACACTGGCAAAGCAGCTTAAAATGGCTTATTTTAGTTGTATGAGAGTTGCTCTGACAATTGGTATCCTGGTGCTGAGTACCGCATCTGCCTCGTCTCAGGGAAGAATGGTGTTGACGAGGCCCGGAGATACGGTTGTTTTACCCCATCATCCGCCTTTCTATCAATATAATATGCCCAATGCCATGCCTGTTAAGCCTTTACCTGAAGTCTTTACGGGTAATAACGGCAAAGGGCTTGACCTGTACAGGTCGCAGGTAGATGGCATGGGGATAGCAAGGCCCGACAGCAGTTTTGCATCCAATATGCCAATAAAAAGACTTACACTAAGCCGCGGGACCGATGCAGCAAAGACCAGGCTATTTGAAGAGCTGTTACGACGGCGGTGGCCCGGGAAGCAGAACGATTCGTTACATCTGCCAAAACCCTGAAGCAACTATTCTTGTGCCATTCTGAATCGCCCAGGTCAGATCGCTTTAGTTTTTCTTCGCCAGGATGATCATCCGGGGAGATTTTTTTACATCATACCTGCCCAAATGGTAATCCCCGAATACTTCCTGTACCTGCATACCCTGGTATGCCAGCATATCGGTAAAATCGCCCAAAGAAAATTTTGCTACGCGCTCCGTGTAAAGATGCCTGGGTGTTTTATTGGCGGCGTCGGTGACCTGTATCTGCTTGAAAAAATGTTCCTCATCCTGCCACTTGGTAATATGAAAGGAAACACCGTCAATCGTTAACACAAATGATTTCTCCATCCTGCCTTCTTCATAATGCACATTGAGGTAATCGATCACGAATAAACCATTCCGGCAAAGGCTTTGTGCAATGGTCCGAATGGCGTTGTCATGTTCCCGGCGGGTTCTGAAATAACCGAAGCTGGTAAAAAAATTGAATGCATAATCGTAATAATTGATCCGGAAAGGCAGGCGCATATCATGCTGATAAAAATGCAGGTTATCTCCCTCATCGGCTTTGGCTTCAGCAATAGAAGCCTCGGACAGATCAATACCGGTTACATCAAAACCCATATCAGCCAATGCCTTGCTATGCCGGCCTTTACCACAGGCCACATCGAGCATGGTTGCCCCTTTTTTGGGGGCCAGGTAGCCAATCAGCGTTTGAATGAACGCCATCGCCTCTTCCTCATCCCTGTGCTGATACAATAAATGATAATAATGTGAATTGAACCAATCTTTATACCACGCTTTGTCCGGCATACTTACCCTTTAATAGCTGCAAAATTACGGGCGTAATGCAAACAAAAATTTTCAATTATGTTTGCATTCTTCTAAACCTTGTTAAATGGCATTGATCAAGAGCATTTCCGGCATTCGCGGAACAATTGGGGGTAAACCGGGTGATACATTGAGCCCGTTGGATGTGGTTCGCTTTACCGCTGCTTATGGTACCTGGCTGACCCAACAGTCAAAAAACAGGAAGGTAGTCATTGGCAGGGATGGCAGGATCAGCGGTGAAATGGTGCAGCGATTGGTGATCAGTACGCTGAATGCATTGGGCCTCGACGTGGTCGACCTTGGCCTCAGCACTACACCCACGGTTGAAATGGCGGTTACATTCGAAAAAGCTGCAGGCGGTATTATTTTGACTGCCAGTCACAATCCGAAAGAATGGAACGCGCTTAAACTTCTGAACGGCAAAGGTGAATTCATCAGCGGCGATGATGGCGCCAAAGTACTGGACATTGCTGCCAAAGACGATTATTCCTTTGCCCCGGTTGACAAACTGGGTTCTTATACTGTTAATGAAACCGCTTTGCAGCAACATATTGACGCCGTAGTCAGTTACCCTCTTGTGGATATCGCTGCCATTAAAAAAGCAAAATTCAAAATTGTACTGGATGCCATTAACAGCAGCGGCGCTTTCGCTGTTCCTGAACTGTTAAAAGCACTGGGAGTAAAAGACATTACTGTGCTCAACGGCGAGGTCAATGGTAAATTTGCCCATAATCCCGAGCCGCTGCCCGAGCACCTACGCGAATTGTGCAAAGAAGTAAATACGCAAAAAGCACACCTTGGCATTGCCGTTGATCCCGATGTGGACCGGCTTTGTTTTGTTTGTGAAGATGGCAGCCTGTTTGGCGAAGAATATACCCTGGTAGCTGTTGCAGATTATATATTACAACACAGAAAGGGGAATACGGTCAGCAATATGTCATCCACCCGCGCTTTAAAAGATATTACTGTTAAACATGGTGGAACTTATACACCAAGTGCTGTAGGTGAAGTGAACGTGGTGAATAAAATGAAAGCGGTGAATGCAGTAATCGGCGGTGAAGGTAACGGCGGCATTATTGTACCTGACCTTCATTATGGCCGCGATGCACTGATCGGCATTGCGTTGTTCCTGACACATTTGGCCAAAGAAAAAAAATCGGCCAAACAACTGCGTAATACTTATCCGAATTATTTCATGAGCAAAAACAAGATCGAATTGAATCCGGGTTTTGATATGAAAAAGATATTCGATCATATTAAGAAGAAATACAAGGCCAATCCCATCAATACAGAAGATGGGCTGAAGATCGAATTTGAAAATGACTGGGTACATCTCCGTACGAGCAATACCGAACCCATTATCCGCATTTATGCAGAAAGTAATTTTGAAACCACTGCTGCCAATGTTGCCAATAAGCTGATGAAAGACATCAGGGAGGTGATGTAAACCACATTTCTGATTTTTCGATTTCTGATTTAAGCCAATGATTTAGGGTTTGTAGGGGGTAGATTGCTTAATTTTGCATGGCTATGGAAAGAATATATTTTGATAATGCCGCGACTACTGCATTGGATACCCAGGTATTAGAGGCAATGATGCCTTACCTGACCAATCATTTTGGCAACCCCTCTTCTATTTACAGCTATGGCAGGGAGAGCAGGCTGGCCATTGAGAATGCGCGTAAGTCAGTTGCTAAAACACTGAATGCTCATCCGGCAGAGATATTCTTTACCAGTGGTGGTACCGAAAGCAGCAATACTGCCATTACCGCAGCAGTGCGCGACCTGGGCTGCAAGCACATCATATCTTCTGTAATAGAACACCATGCCACCATGCATACTGTTGAATACCTATACCATAACGGTGAAGCAGCTTTGAGCTATGTGAAGCTATTACCCAATGGTCATGTTGATATGGAAGACCTGGAGCGGATACTGGCAGAAAGTGAAGAAAAGTGTTTGGTCACACTGATGCATGCCAATAACGAGATCGGGAACATGCTCGATATCCATGCTGTGGGTGAGTTATGCAAAATGTATGGCGCTATTTTCCATAGCGATACAGTACAGACTGTGGGTCACTTTCCTTTCGATCTGAGAAATACGCCTGTACATTTTATTACAGGCGCCGGTCATAAATTCCATGGCCCCAAAGGCGTTGGACTTTTGTACATCAACGAAAATGTAAAGATCAAGCCTTTTGTACATGGTGGCAGCCAGGAAAGAAATATGCGCGCCGGTACAGAAAACCTGTATGGTATTGTGGGCTTTGCCAAAGCGCTTGATATAGCTACTGCTCATTACGAGCAGGACAGCAGCCATATCAAGGGGCTAAAAGTGTACATGATGGAACAACTGAAAAAACACATCAAAGGAATTTCCTTCAACGGCGATCCCTTAGGCAAGTGCCTGTATGCAGTGCTGAGCGTCAGCTTTCCTAAAACCGAGAAAAGTGAAATGATCCTTTTCAACCTTGACATCAATAATATCTGTGCAAGCGGCGGCAGCGCCTGTACCAGCGGTGCCGACCAGGGTTCGCATGTGATACGCGCTGTTAATCATAACCCTAACCAGGTTACCGTCAGGTTCTCATTCAGCAAACACAATACAAAAGCTGAAGTAGATACTGTTGTTGAAAAACTGAAAGAACTGATTTAAAAGCGCTACTGGTAATCGTCTTCCGTCAAATCGTCCTCAGCAGGTCCCAGGTTCATCATGCTGCCGATCAGATCCTTGAACTCAAATTTGCCGTCGATCATCTTCTTACTGATCAGCGAATAGGCTGCCAGTCCGTGCAGTACGAACTCCATCAGCAAAGCGCTTTCTCTTTCATTGGCATGCGGAAAATATTTTTTCACAAAACTATAGAGTCCGTCTACTTTATACAAAGCAGCAATCCTGTCCGCATCCTTCATATCCAATAACAGGTCGAGGTGGTTGCCTCCATCGAACCAGCGGGTAATTTTTTTATACGGGGTTTCGGGCGCTGCTTCTTCCTGTGAACGTTTGCCCGTATTTCTTTTTTGCTTCAGCTGGTCGGGATTAGGGAAATAGTGCACAAACTGTGTGCGGATCGCTTTATCCACTAAATTTAAAGCTACCTGGTAGGGTCCTTCCTGCTCTCCTTCGTACACCAGTTCGATTTTACCGGTGATGGCAGGAATAATACCGGAAAGATCGCTCACCCATACCTGTGTCTGTTTCTCGCCATAAATGATCGCTCTTCTTTCAGCACTGCTCATGGCATTTTCATAAGCGGCAATGGTAAGCCGCGCACTTACGCCGCTTTTTTTATCTACATATTCATTACTCCTTGCTTCAAAAGCAACCTGTTCGATCAATCTTTTGATCAGGTCGCTTGCCGTAATGAGTTCTTTCTGTGCATCGGGCACTTCCGCTTCCTGTTCTGTAATAGCCAGGGAGGTTTCAATGTCTTTCGGATAATGCGTCAGTATCTGGCTTTCTATCCTGTCTTTCAACGGCGTAACAATACTGCCGCGATTGGTGTAGTCTTCCGGGTTCGCCGTAAACACAAATAAGATATCAAGCGGCATCCGTAGTTTGAAGCCACGTATCTGTATGTCTCCTTCCTGCAAAATATTGAATAGGGCTACCTGTATCCTTGCCTGCAGATCGGGCAGCTCATTGATCACAAAAATGCCCCGGTTACTGCGTGGGATAATGCCATAATGGATGACTTTTTCGTCCGCAAAACTCAGTTTCAGGTTCGCGGCTTTAATAGGGTCAATATCCCCTATCAGGTCTGCCACACTCACATCGGGTGTGGCCAATTTCTCGCCATAACGCTCGGTTCGGTGTATCCACTGAACAGGTGTTTCATCGCCGTGCTCTGCCACCTGTTCTTTGGCAAACCTGCTCAATGGCTGAAACGGATCGTCGTTCACTTCACTCCCCGCGATCACCGGAATATATTCGTCTAGCAGGTCCACCATCTGCCGTGCCATCCTTGTCTTTGCCTGCCCGCGTAACCCGAGGAACAGGATATTATGCCTGCTCAATAGCGCCCTTTCTATATCCGGTATCACCGTTTCTTCATAACCGAGAATACCCGTAAAAGGATTTTCCTTATTCCGGATCGACCTGATCAGGTTGTTGCGTACTTCTTCTTTGATCGACTTTGACTGGTAACCGGCTCTCTTTAATTCGCCTAAGGTTTTTATTTTCTTAATATCCATAGTTAACTTGCTTTTCCATAAGGTCTTTTTTATGAGACCTGGCTTCAATATACTGTTTTACGTTTTCCGCTTTCAAAGTCCTTGAAAATGAAAGCCCCGAGCTTATCGAGCGATGCAAAAAATGCTTTGCCGTTATTCATTTCTGTAAACTCCTGTACAAAGCTTTGCAGATAAGGGTCTGATGCGATCATAAAAGTGGTGATGGTTATTTTCAGCTTCTTGCATTGCGCAGCTAAGTTGATACACCGGTTCACCACTTTCCTGTCGAGACCAAAACTGTTCTTATAATATTTTTTGCCGATCTTCAGACAGGTTGGCTTACCATCGGTGATCATGAAGATCTGTTTGTTGGGATTTTTTCTTTTGCGAAGGATGTCCATTGCCAGCTCAAGGCCTGCAACGGTGTTGGTATGATAAGGTCCTACCTGTAAGTAGGGAATGTCTTTGATCTCAATACTCCAGGCATCGTTTCCAAAAACCACAATATCCAACGTGTCTTTCGGGTATTTGGTGGTGATGAGTTCGCTCAGGGCCATCGCTACTTTTTTAGCCGGCGTGATCCTGTCCTCTCCATAAAGGATCATGGAATGGGAGATATCAATCATCAATACGGTAGAAGTCTGTGTCTTGAAATCACTTTCCCTGATGTACAGGTCATCTTCCTGCATGGAGAAACTATCAATACCGTGATTGATCTGTGCATTGCGGATGCTCTCTGTAAAATCGATCTGTTCCAGCATATCGCCAAACTGGAAAGGGCGCGTATCGGGGTTCACTTCATCGCCCTGCCCCGGTTTGAATGTCTGGTGATTGCCCTGTTTGGTTTTCTTCAGCTTACCGAATATCTCTTCAAGGCTGCGTTTGCGGATCGTTTGTTCAGACTTTTTGGTAATAGTAAAACGGCCATCCTGCGGGTTTTCCTGCATGTAGCCATTCTCTTTGAGGTCATCAATAAAATCGCCCATCCCGTATTCCTGGCTGGTGAGGTTGTATTGACGGTCAAGCTCATTCAGCCATTGCAATGCCTCTGTTGCATCGCCATTGGTATAGGTAAGCAACTGCATAAACAGGTTGAGCAGCTGTTCAAACTTGCTCTCACTGTTCTCATTGGGATCAAAATGTATAAAACGGTGGCCGATCATACTGTAAACTACAAAATTAACAACAAAACAGCCAGGCTTGTCCGACCTGGCTGTTGTATAAGCTGTTAAATATTAATTACTTATTACTTGCTTTTCCCTGCGGCATTACCCGTGTCGGCGGGCATCAGCTTGCCGGGTATGCTGATACCTGCACCGGGATGATACATGGTCTCCATCTGCTGCATGGCCTGCAGGTAACTGTCTGCCGTTCTCTTTTCATCGAACAGGTTATCGGCCTGCTGGCCGCTGAGTGAATTATAAAATTTAAGCTGCTGCTGCAGGTCTTTTTTTACCGATGCAGCTACTTTTTCGGCCAGCGTGGTATCGCCCGATAAATAGCATGCTTCTAAGAATAGCAATGAATTTCTGTTGTGCAGGTTGGCCCTGCTGGTCATGCCATACGCAAAATTGGATGGATCCATCATTTTATCGGCTTTCTCCAATACCTTTTTGGCATCTTCTTTACGGCCTTTGCCTACCAGGTCATGCGCCAGCTCTGCATAAGCATTGCGGATGGTATTCAGGTGACGGCGGTTTTCTTCGTCATAATACACGCCCTTTGTCTGTGCATTTCCAAAAGCAAATTTATTCAGGGCCCTGTCCAGCATCCAGTCGGTATTAACGCGGCTGCCCTGTACAGGAACTAAGCGGAAGCTCAGTCCATCCCTGCGTATATACTGGTCAAAACCAAGATCGGCAGAAGGGTTGGTGAAGTAGACGGGTCTTTTCCAGTGATTGGCTGCAATGATATTCAATACAGCAAGGTCGTTCTTCATCAATGCATTCTTGGGTACTTCGAAACGCAGTTCATTCACCACACTGTCTGTTGCATTAACGGTGCCGTTTTTCAATACCAGGGCTTTATCAACCGGGACAGCCATTTTTTTCACCGGGAATGTGTTGACACTTTCTCCGCCACCCCTGTCTTCCATCTTAGCAGGATCATCGCTGCCTGCATAATTTTTCATCAGGTCATACATGTCGTAATACCTGTCTTCCGGAATACCCGGTTTGGGGCGGTATAAGATGTAATTCCTTTTATCCCCTTCTATCTGGTCGGCCGACCAGATCACATCGATTGGATCGCTCTGGTTTACTTTATAACGCAATTGATTGATGTACCAGTCAATCCCTAATAAACTGTAGTT
>JBHAFM010000009.1:0-3889 GCA_041856175.1 Sediminibacterium sp. | reverse complement strand
TTATGATTTCCCCGGCCTCCATCCGTATACCTGTGAACGTTGTTAAGGAAGAAATGAGCAGGTCTATGATCAGGATTGAAACAGATATAAAAAGAGCAAGAGAGGAAATAAAGAAACTTGCTTTTTTGAAAATGGAGATGGGATTTGACGAAGTTAAAATAAGGCAGGATGTTATTAAAGCATTAGAAGCGCTCAAAAAAATGGACCTTGATCAGATGGTGTTCAATGCCATGAAAGCAAAGGAGTTCAGATTTGCCATTGAACGGAATTCTGAACCCCGGAAATTGAACACGCTGCTACCAGAGATGCCTCGGACACCAGTCACTATAACTATTACCCAATAAGAACCCCACCAGCAATTCATGTGTGCCCTTACTCACCGTATTCAGGTGAGAGGTCTGTATGTCGTATGAATAACCAACATTGATGCTATGATTGAGATTGACTCCTACCATAGCTGCAAATCCATCCTTATACCGGTAAGAACCACCAGCCCAAAACAGGTCCTGGTACTGGAATTTAGCATTCACATCAAATCCAAGCGGTAATGGGGTTACATAGCGCAACAAAGCCGATGGCAAAAAACTGATATCATCAGAAACAGGAATGCGGTAACCTGCGCTGACAAATAAGTGTGGTAACAGTCTTCCGTCTTGCAGGTATACCCGGTTATCGGAAAAAGCAATTTGTTGCGGAATGATCTGCTGTGCTGCAATACCTACAAAATAATCTTTCGAATACAACCAGAGCCCGGCGCTGATATCCGGTTTGATCCTGTTGATCACACCACTACCCGCTACAGCAGGATCAACAGTTGTGGCAGTATTGCCGAAATTCAGCTTACTGGCATCGAGGCTCATATTGGTCATGCCAACAGAAATCCCGGCTGAAAGATTCGTTTGAGGTGAGAGACCGATATGATACGCATAAGTTCCATAGGCTGCAAAGCGGTTCAAAGGACCGGTTCTGTCGTTCAAAATGGTAAACCCAACACCATGATGCGGTTCAGCAGCAAGGTATTCACGCCAATATGCAGGCCCTCTCGGATTCGAGCCATCTGCATGAAAACTGGTAGCAGTCTCGCGTTCGTAATCGCTCTTCCTTAACGGACCATGGATGGTCAGGTAAGTAGTAACAGGTGCATCCTGAAAACCCACCCATTGCAACCGGTGGCTGGCTTTTACATCCCAATAGTTTTCAATACCCGCCACAGCCGGATTGATGATGTAATTGTTCATGATGTATTGGGTGTAGTAAGGCCGCTGCTGTGCATTCAAACACTGCGACCCCAGCAATACCACCATTACTATAATGCGCTTCACATGCATACAATTGTTCTATTTAATAATGCTGACAGATCCTGTTACGATCTGCCGGCCGTTTTTGGGATTTATCACATAATAATAAGTGCCAACGGGTAATGGATTGCCTTTAAAAGTACCATCCCATTCCTTATCATACCCTAGCGAATGGTACACCAATTGCCCATACCTGTTAAATACTTCAATGGCAGCGCCCGGGTAGCTTTCCAAATACCTGATCTTCCAGGTATCATTGATACCATCGCCATTGGGCGAAAAAGCATTGGGCACTTCTACCCCTAACAACACTTTTATAGCAATGGTATCGCTCACTTTACATCCTCCCTTACCTGTAAGTACAAGCTGGTACCTGATATCACCTAATGGTGACGACCTGGGTCTCGATGCTGTATCGCTGTTCAGGTAGGTTGACGGGATCCATTGGTATTGCAGTGCCGTTCCGTAAACAAATAATGGTTTGATGATAATGGTACCTCCTTCCAACACATGCAGTTTGGGTCCAAATATCAATTTGGGATAAGGATCTACCACCACCTGTTTTACTGCCGTATCGCTCACACATCCCTGGCCATTGAAAAAATAATAACTAATGCTGAAACTGCCCGAGTCCGCATACCTTTTCAGTGGGTTTTGAACATTGTCTGTATTGCCATTGGCTAAGTCCCATTTCCATGTTACCGCCTGGCTGGTTTTTCCATCCCCCATGTCTTTAAACCGGACCGTATCACCTACACAAACTTCGGCAGGTATAGCAGTAAAATCAGCCCTTGGTTGCGGGTACACCGTAATCAATGATTGTGTAAGGGAATCCACACATCCGTCTTTGGTAGTAACTTTCAGCTTTACATGATAAGGGCCAAGTACACTGTATTTATGAACAGGGCTTTTCAAAGTGGAAGCTGACCTGTCATTGGCATCATCGAAATTCCATAAATAACTGAACAAAGCCTGCGAGCCATCGCTGATGGTGGACCGGTCAATAAACTGGCCATTGCCATCGGGCAGGCAGATAGAGGGTAAAGAGAATCCAACCTTAGGCAGGTAATTGACTTTAATAGCCTGGAGGTTTACCTGGCTCCTGCAACCGCTGTCCGTTAACACCTGCAAACTTACATGATACGTTTGTGCGCTGGCATACACTTGTGTAAATGTATTTCCATTGGTACGTACAGTTGTACTGCCCTTTCCATCCTCCCATTTCCATTGTACAATATTGCTGTAATTGGCCACTGAGCTGTCGGTAAATGTTAGTGTATTTTGTTCACAAAGCGGATTGCTGACAACCCATTTTGCAACCGGTGATGGCCATACCGTGATATTTTTTGTAGCCGAATCGCGACAACCCTTATCTGAAACAGCTAAATATTGAATGGGGAAACTACCTACACCAGCGACGGAAGGATCGAACACGCCGGTTGCTGTATTGCTAATACCAGCTCCACTGAAAGCGGGGCTACCCGCTGCATTCGTTACACTGGCATTATACCCCACCTGGCTGATTTGCCTGGGGGCTGCATCATAACAGATACCAGGGATTGTGGTAAAACTAACTTTCGGACTGGCATTCAGTGTAATCGTCCTGCTGACTGAATTTTTACAAGTGGAAGAAGTAGCGCCGGAATAAGCAATCAAGGTAATGGTGTAGTTCTTGTTAGCAGGGGTCTGAAAGTCGGGATACAGGAAACTGTACTTTTTATCAAAGGCAGGATTTTCGTCCACTGTTTTTTTTGAGGGGTCGTTCTGATCCCAGAAAATTTCCAGCCGGCTTAAAGAACCAAAGTCAACGGTTGACCTATTCGTTATCTCTACCTTTTTATTACTGCAGAGCGTACCAACGCTGCTCACAGTAAAATCAGCCACGGGGTTACTGCCATTGACCGTAAAGTCTTTGGTAACAGACGACACGCAGCCATTGGAAGTCACGGTTAATGAAACCTTGTAATTTCCATAATTATTATAATGAACCGACGGGTTCTGAACCGTACTTGTCAAGGTATTGGGTGCAGGTGTTACCGGCGGCGTGCCTGCATTGAATTGCCACAAATAACTAAATCCGGCAGATGAGCCATCGGCTACTTTAGAGGTATCTGTAAATGGTGCACTGGCATCGTTCAGACAAATTTCAGGCAATACGAAACCGGGTTCGGGAAGTGCATGGATGTTCACTTGTGGCGTAGGCGTGAACAAGTCACTTTTGCAACCGGTGGAAGTGGTAACCTGCAGTGATACATTTTTAATACCGTAAGTGGCATACTTTGTTGCCTGTGCAGCATTGGTACCATTGCTAATGGCTCCTGCTCCATTGTCCAGGTTCCAGGTCCACTGGCTGATGGTTCCCGTTTGTACAGTAGACCTATCTGTATACCCAATATCACTGTTAACACAGGTGACCGCAGGAAAAGTAAAACCGGCAACCGGTTTTGAAGACAGTTTCACATTAAACACTTTTTCCGTTGAAGCACAACCGAAACTATTGACTACTTTTAGTTTAATATCGTAATCATTGGGTACTGTATATAATTTTGGAGCGACTTGCCGGGAGCTTAGATCAGCAGTGGAACCATCGC
>JBHAFM010000008.1:0-4861 GCA_041856175.1 Sediminibacterium sp. | reverse complement strand
GGATTAATCTTACTTTCTAAACTTATTAATCAACATTACATATCATCATCTATATGAAAAAAAATATTTTGGGTAAAGTTGCCATGGCAATATTTATCTTCTCCTCAGCTTCCTGTAAAAAAGATTTGCTTAACGAACCTCCATATGGTGTGCAGACCGATGTGAGTTATTTTAAAACCTCAGACGATTTAAACAAGACTTTAACTGCCGCTTACAGTTATTTAATTGTACCGGGTTTTCCGCCTGCTGAAGCGGCCATATGGGCAATAGGAGATGTAGGTTCCGATGATGCCAATAAAGGAGGAGGACCTTCAACAAATCAACCGGGTATTTATGAACTTTCGTTAGGCTTTCAAAAACCTACCAATAATATGATAAGCCTGTATTGGTCGAATTTATACACCATGATCGCCGATTGCAACCTCGTCATCGACAAGCAATCAGTCGTATCAGGAGATGCTGATGTAATAAAAAAAATTGTTAACCAGGCCAAATTCCTTCGTGCGTACGCTTATTACGGGCTGGTTACAAATTTTGGCGACGTGCCTATGCCGTTAACCTACCTGGATCCTGCAAAAGTAGATTTACCCAGGTCACCGAAGGCTGATGTTTGGGCGCAGGTAGAAAAAGATCTAACGGATGCTTCAGTCCTGTCAACAAAAATGCAATGGGGCACAGCTAACGAAGGAAGGGCAACATCGGGGGCTGCATTAGCTTTGTTGGGAAAGGCGCACATATTCCAGAAAAAATATTCACAGGCTGAAGCCACTTTTAAAAAAGTAATTGATGAGGGAACGTATTCATTGCTGGCTGATTATGGTGCAATTTTTCGAAAAGCATCAGGTGACAATAATAACCCAGAATCTATATTTGATATCAAACACAAGACCAATGTAGGCACATTTCCCGGAAAAGGTTCTTTCAACTATTATTTTTTAATGCCTGGTGACGCAGCAATCGGTGGAACGGGATATGACGAACCAACTGATGACTTAGTAAACGAATTTGAGAAAGGTGATCCGAGGGCTATTTATGCCATCTCGTTCAGAGGCGACGTTTACCCTAATGGTGCGTCTACTTATACACAAGCTAATGGAACAGCATCTGTCAGCGGACGTACCAATCGTAAATTCTTTGTTGTGCCGAGCGAGAGAACGTCTCCCACAATTTTTGATGAAGCAAAAAGCAATCATATCATCCGGTATGCAGAAGTGTTGCTTTTATATGCTGAGGCATTGAACGAGAACGGAAAAACCACTGAAGCTCTCACGTGGTTAAACAAAGTGCGCGCAAGAGCCCGAACCACGCCGTCAACAGATCCGCAACGTATTTCTACTGCTTATGATTTAAGTTATACCGGCTCATTATTGCCCGATGTAACGACAACCGACCAGGCAGCATTGCGAAACGCGATCTGGCATGAACAACGTGTGGAACTTGCTCTGGAAGGACACCGAAGAGAATATCTTATACGGACAGGCCGGCTAACCCAACGAATGGCGGCAGCAAAGAATATTGCAGTCCTTGGCGACAAATACACTTTGCTGCCTATTCCTCAGTCAGAGATTGATTTATCAAATGGACAAATCAAACAAAACGACGGGTATTAATTATGAATGATCATTTGCTAAAATTAACGAACATGACAAAGGCCCTTTGGTATAGATTTTTTTTATTGCTCATTGCCGGATCGCTGGCATTATCCTCATGGGGGCAAAATACACTTCCAGCACCACCCAAGCCAGAGCAATTCAAGGTTTCTACTATTCCTCTGCCCGATAGTGTGATCCTGGCAATCCTGGTCAACTATCTTACGGACGGGACACACCTGATAGCTGAAATTGAACTTGCCGGCAGGAAGAAGCATGAAATTGCCACCATCAGGGAGGATGGAAGCGAATTTAAATGCCTTACCTGTGGATTAAAAGAAGAGATCGGAGGAGAGATGCCGGTACCCCTTCCAGACGGTAAGCGTGTCTACACACCAACAGGAATACTGGAATGTAGTCCATCAATCCTGAACTGCAAAGAAGCCAGGATTTTGCCACTGGTATATCCAAGAATTCCCGGTGATACCATCCTTTGGCGGATTGCTTCCAATATGTCGCCCGACGGCATTCACGTTGCCGGCACGCTTGTAACCAGGCACGGCGGTCTTGTTTTGGTAAGTGAGTTAACCAGGGTCTCAGATGAGAAGGGAGATCGTTATGAACTGAAGAATGCTAAAGTAATAGCCGGTGATAAAATGCACACTGATTCATCCGGGCTCAGGATTTTCACCGCAGGTGCAGGGGAAGTTAAAAGCTTTGCCGGCATGGGACGATACCTTATGACCAGTTCTGTGTTCGAAAGCAACAACTTCGATTTGGCCAAAATTGATCTCGTGACTGGTGAGGTAACCCGTTTCACAAAACATTTTAGCTATGATGAAGGCACTTATCCATCCCCCGACGGGAAATGGGTAGTATTCCAGACGCACAGGCAGACTACGCGAATGGATGCCTTTGGATTAATTCCTCGCCCGATGATCGCTGGTCTGCCACAGGCAGGAGGCGTAGCTTATCAGCGGAATGCGGAGTTTGAAGGGTATTCAATTCCCCCCCGACGGTTTTATGGTCTTACGATGGTGGATAAATATGGAGATCGCGCAAGACTGCCGGAGGATGGTTACACAGGCCAAAATTTGACAACTGCCGATGACAATTTCAAACTCTTCAATCATTTTGGAAATTTCAGTTGGGATCCAACCAGTACACACGGTGTATTCTGGGAGCAAAAGGATCCTAAATATGTAAAGGCAGGCGAACGTCAGGGCCGCTTACGGATGATCAGGTTTATATCCAGGAAACCTTCGACACCGCTGGTGCCGCTTACCCCGGACATGAAATGGGCAATCAACCTCAAAGATATACAATGGACAAATTCGGCCATACCTGAGCAGGGGACATTAAAGGGTGAAGTTTCGGGCTATGCGGAAATCAGTACGCAAAAACCGACGCCGGGATCACCGGGGGAGACGCGGCGTGTTATTAAATATTTCAACTATTCAGATGATGGTATTTATATTCTGGACGGAGATGAATCAACTACTACCGGCGGAACGTTTGCACGCGAAACATCCTGGGACGCTGACATTAAAGTGACAGGAAAAAGAAAAGGTTTCCTGAAAGCACAGAATGTCAAATTCCGCATCACCAGCATGTCATCAGGCACTATAAAGGTGGAACTTGGTTCTCATAAAATTGAAGTTGATCTTTCCAAAGGGTTGCCCACAGGAGTGCCAGGGGAATTCAGGTAAGAAAAAATAAGCTGTATGAAAAATATACCGTTAGCAATAGTGGTTTGCCTGATACTATTAATATCAGGCGGAGCCAAAGTATTCGGTCAATATAACGCCACACAGGATACCCTGTTCAAAGAACCTTATGTTGATAAAGATGAGTGGCGGGAGGTGCCTGTGCGTCATCGGTATGTACATGGCGGGTTTAAGGGAACAAACACGCGTTTCTCCTTTTACTTCCCTCCCAAAGAAAAATACCAGCGCCGCTTTTTTCAATACATCACCCCCTTTCCGGACAATGAAAACTTATCGCAGGGTGCATCAGGAGAGGATGACAAGATTGGGTTCTCTATTAGCAGCGGAGCGTATTTTATTGAAACCAATGGGGGTGGAAGGGTAGATTTTGGAAGGCCTGGTTTCGGGGCAGATCCATCCATCGGCGCCTACCGGGCCAATGCTGCATCAGCACAGTATTCAAGAGTTGTGGCGGCTCAAATCTACGGACCACACCGGCCTTATGGCTATGCTTTTGGAGGCAGCGGAGGCGCTTATCGCACGGTTGGCGGTATCGAAAATACCGAAAGTGTATGGGATGGAGTTGTTCCTTATGTGCTTGGGTCGCCGATGGCCATTCCCAATGTATTTACCGTTCGCATGCATGCCATGCGGGTGTTGAAGGATAAGTTTCCACAAATGCTTGATGCAGTGGAACCGGGTGGTAGTGGTAACATGTATGCAGGGCTGAATACCGAAGAAAAAGAGGCGCTTCAGGAAGTAACTAGAATGGGCTTTCCGCCCAGGTCCTGGTTTGGGTACAAGACCATGGGTATTCATGGTTTTTTAGTTCTTTATCAAGGTGTGGTCATGGCTGACAGAAAATATTTCACGGATGATTTCTGGAAGGTCCCTGGCTATCTGGGCGCACATCCCACGGCATCATTGCTGAAAGCCCGTATCCAGCAAGTCAGCAAAATAAAAACAGCGATACCCGTTGACCAGGCTGTCAGCATGCGGTTAGTGGAACCGGTGTCGGCCCAGGAGCGTGGCACTGCCGACCTTGCCTGGAAAAGCATTGGTGGCGCAGCAGGATCCATGCCCGTTGCTTTTCAATTGGAAGACATACTGCCCAACGTTGACTTTCTTGGCGGTGATTTAATCATTAAGAGTGGGGCCGCTGCCGGTAAGACATTACAACTGACAAAAATTGCAGGTGATAAAGTCATCCTGGGTCCCACCGATCCATCGGTGCTTGCCCAAATTAAGCCAGGTGACATAGTACAGGTAGATAATTCCAATTTTCTCGCCGTACAAACCTACCACCGTCACCAGGTACCTGGAAAAGAGTATCGTGTATGGGACCAGTTTCGTGATGCGGAGGGCAAACCGATTTATCCGCAGCGTCCCATGTTATTAGGGCCACTCTTCACAAGAGGTGCTTCCGGCGTAGTGCCTGCCGGGAAGTTCAAGGGAAAGATGATTGTTCTCTCGTCGTTGTGGGACCGTGAGGCCTTTCCCTGGCAGGCCGATTGGTATCGTTCGAAGGTGAAGGAAAATTTGGGTGATAGCGCCGACAGTTATTTT
>JBHAFM010000007.1:0-18302 GCA_041856175.1 Sediminibacterium sp. | reverse complement strand
GCACCGGTTTCACCGGTGATCATATTCAACTGCGCCGAAAAATTAATGTCGATCTCATCAATGATGGCATAGTTCCGTATGAATAATTTCCTAAGCATCTTAATTTGTTTTCAGTAGACAGCTAAAAAAGTCAAAAATCCTACATCCTAAATCCTACATCAGCCATCCCCCCCCATCCTCCCTCCCCACAAGATATCAATTATTCCCCCTTACATCTTGCGATCCCTGATTTTGCGCGTTGGTCGAGCGAGTTTTTGTATTCATGGTCATCCATGCCGATGCATTTCTGGTAGTAGGTAATGGCCAATGCTTTTTGTCCCTTTGATTCGCAGATCTGTCCGGCCTGTAAAGCCGCCCTGGCCGCATAATATTCTTTCCTTGATTCACCTATCCTGATGGCTGTCTGGTAGGCATTGATGGCTTCTGTATCCCTGCCAAGATCATCGTAAATCCGGCCCACGCGGTAAACGAATTCTAATTTCTCTTCTTCTTTCTGGAAGTCATGATCTGTTTTTCCCTGCAAGAGGGCCAGTGCTTCGTGATGATAACCGCCATCGCTCAACAGCCTTGCTTTTAACAACAGCATATTGGGCCAGGTACCTGATTTTGCTTCTCTGAGTGCCTGCTTATCAGCATCTGAATCGGTAGCGCCTTTGGTGAGTACATTTTTTCTGGCATTTTCGGCAGCAGTCATATTGCCTTGCAGGTAATAACACCAGCTGAGTTTCTGGTACACATCTTTTACGTAGAATTTTCCTTTGAATTGCGACAGGAAACTTTCAAGGTGGTGGATTGCTTCCTGCGTTTCGAGATGGAATAATTTGGCGAATCCCATTTCAAAATCCCATACAGGTATTTTCAGGTATTCGTCGGATCTGTTGCGGTTGAGGATGATGCTCCTGGCGTATTCGGATTGTTTGTTATTCAAAGCCAGGTTAGTGGCCATGTAAGCATGCAGGTGGTTGTTGACGATATCTAATTTCCGTTGCTGTATGAATTGAACTGCCTCTTCTTTTTTGTTTTCAATATAGAACAGCAGGTACGGATACAGGAAGGAGGCCTCACTGCTCATCAGCTTTGCCCAGGGGTCGTTGCTGTAAACGAAATTGCGCACTGTTCGCATGCCGTCGGTGAGGGAGCCCTTCATGCCAAACAGGCTGGCGATCCATTTGTACCCCTTGGGAATAGTACCTATGACAGCTTCCAGGGCACCATACATAAAATCGTTCGGAACAAAACCGGGGAAGTCTTTCCTATTCTGTTTGATGAGTTGATAAGCTTTTCTGAAATCCCATGCGGCATCCCAGGTATGTCCGAATTTGATGGCAGACGTGCCCCTGTGGACCCGCACGGCGCTCAGGCAGAAATTATAAAAAGGAGAACCCTGCGGTCCTTTCTGCAGGAGATTGATGCGCTCTATGAATTTGGGATAGCGCGATGCATAATCGGCAGGGTCTTCATTGAAGAAGAGGATATAGAAATCAGCATAGCTTTCCAGCAAAACAGGGATCAGGTTATCGGGGTTCTGGCGCTTTGCTTTTTCAATCAGGGCTAAGCCATTATTGATCCTGAGTTTTGAAATTTCGAGGTAGGCTTGCTGACAGGTATTATTGTAGTCATATACTTTCTCGGCACGGCAGGTGAGGACTGCAAACCAGAACACTATAAAAAGCGTAAACTGTTTCATTGGCCCGAAAATAAGAAAGGGCTACCAAACGGTAACCCTTTCCATGTATTTTATGAAAAGCTTGAGATTTATTTAGCTTCAATGCTGTCATTCAGATCGGCATCCACAAGGATACGACCGCAGTTTTCACAAACAATGATCTTTTTGTGCAGGCGTATCTCGCTCTGGCGTTGAGGGGGGATAGAATTAAAGCAACCACCACAGGCATCCCTTTCTACAGGTACCACAGCCAATCCATTACGGTAGCTTTTGCGGATACGATCGTAGCTGTATAACAGCCTGTCGTCGATATGACTGCGGGCATCAGCGCTTTGCTTAGAGAAGTGAGTTTCCTCTTTTTCAGTATCAGCAATGATCTTTTCGAGCTCCCCTTTTTTATGGTTCAGCACACCTTCTTTAACAGCGATCTGCTTTTTAGCAGCTTCCAGGCTCTTTACTTTATCGGCCAGTTCTTCGTTGGCATCGCGGATATGCTTTTCAGACAATTTGATCTCGAGCTGCTGCATTTCGATCTCTTTGTTGATGGCTTCAAATTCGCGGTTGTTCTTTACGTTCTCGCTTTGCTTCTCATACTTGCTGATCAGCGCTTCACTTTCTTTGATGGCATTTTTCTTGCTTTCAATGAATTCTGTAATGCCATTGAGTTCTTCTTCGATACGTGTTTGGCGACTGCGTAAACCTTGTACTTCATCTTCCAGGTCACTCACTTCCATCGGGAGTTCACCCTTCAGGATCTGGATCTCATCCAGTTTGCTGTCAATCTTCTGTAACTGTAAAAGGGTTACCAATTTTTCTTCAACAGAGAAATCTTTAACTGAAGCCATATATGGTTTATCGTTTGTGGTTTGTTATTTGTAGTTGCCTCATCCCAAAAAATACTGAACCGGGTTGGTTTTCGTTGCTGATTTGAGGACGGCAAAGGTAGGGAATTTAGCCTGTAATATATCAACCAGCAGGTCTGTGGTAAATTGTTCACTTTCCCAGTGGCCGATATCGGCTATAACCAGCCGGTCATTGGCATCGAAGAATTCGTGGTATTTGATATCAGCGGAAATATAGATATCTGCCCCCGCAGCCAGCGCTTTCCCGGTTAAAAAGCTACCCGCCCCGCCACAGAGCGCTACTTTTTTGATCTTTTTGCCCAATAAGGGAGTATGACGTACGAGTGAGAGCTCAAATGATGTTTTTAACATATGTAGAAAGCCGGTCTCTTCTAACGCTTCGGGCAATTCGCCCAATAGTCCGCTGCCAACCTGCTGATAATCATTGGTTAAGCTGATAATATCGTAAGCCACTTCCTCATAAGGATGGGCTTTGAGCAGGGCATTGACGATGGTTGATTGCAGGTAGGAAGGGAAAACCATTTCCATCCTTACCTCTTTTTCTTCATGCAATTGCCCGGGCTGGCCGGCAAATGGGTTGGTATTGGCAGCGCCTTTGAAAGTGCCCATTCCTTCCGTATTGAAACTGCATTCGCTGTATTGACCGATATGGCCGGCCCCTGCTTCGAACAGGGCAGAACGGACTGCTGCGGATTGGGCCAGGGGAACAAAAGTGTATAATTTCATCAACTGATCCGTTTTGGGAGCCAGGATGCGGCGGTTTATCAACCCAAGTTGATCGGCCATCCGGTCATTCACCCCATTCAGCACATTGTCAAGGTTGGTATGGATGGCGTAGATGGCAATATCGTTTTTGATGGCGGCAATGATGGTCTTCTCGACATAGTTCCTGCCATTGATCTTTTTTAGTCCCCCGAAAATAATGGGATGATGGGCTACTACAAGGTTGCAGCCTTTTTGTTTGGCTTCGAGGACTACGGCTTCGGTAGCATCCAGGGTACAGAGGATACCAGTGCAGGGCCAGCTGCTGTTGCCGGTAAGCAGGCCGGCGTTATCATAGCTTTCCTGCAAAGCCAGGGGCGCAGTTGTCTCTAATGCCTGTATCGCGTCAATTATTTTCATGTTTTTGAATTGGGAACAGCTAATTTACCTTCATTCTATATTTGATCGTATGGCAGCAGCGGATTTTCTTTTTTACAATGGCAGGATGATCAAGGGAAATGGCCCCCTGATCACCCCCGATAACCGGTCTTTCCGGTACGGCGACGGATGTTTTGAAACCATGAAAGTAGTGAATGGAAAATTGCAATTAGCGGTCTATCATTTTGAAAGGCTGTTTGCCTCGCTTGACCTGTTGAAGTTCGAATTGCCCCATTATTTTACAGCAGGGTATTTAGAACAAAATGTGCTGGCGCTTGCTGCAAAGAACAGGCACAGTGCATTGGCACGGGTACGCCTGACCATTGCAAGAGGAGATGGCGGCTTGTATGACCCGGAAAATCATTTTCCCAATCACCTGGTCCAGACATGGGCATTGCCTTCACCGGGCAATGGGTATAATGAGAACGGGTTGGTGATCGGTGTGTTTAAAGATGCACGTAAAGTGTGCGACAGGTATTCGCATATCAAGAGCAATAATTATTTACCCAATGTGCTGGCGGCCCTGTGGGCGAAAGAGCAAAAATTAAATGACGCCATTCTGCTCAACCCGCATGACTGTGTAGCTGATGCAACCATCGCCAATGTGTTTATTGTCAAAGATGGAACAATTGTAACACCAGCACTTACAGAAGGCGCTATTAATGGTGTGATGCGCCGCCACCTGTTGCATTGTTTGCGCGAAGCGCATATGCCGGTAACAGAGGGACAAATAACAGTTGACGACCTGTTGCAGGCCTCAGAAATATTTTTAACCAATGCCATTACCGGTATCAGGTGGGTGAAACAGGCAGGAGAGAATGGCTATTCCAATACACTATCACAGTTGCTGTATAAAAAATTTGTCGGCCAATGAATCCCCGCGTCAATATCATGTGGTTTAGAAGAGACCTGCGCCTGACTGATAATGCAGCTTTGTACCATGCACTGAAAAGCGGCAACCCTGTACTACCCATCTTCATTTTTGACCGGTATATTTTGGATGGACTTGACAATCCGTTCGACAGACGTCTGACTTTTATTCATGCGGCTTTAGAGGAAATGCAGGATAAATTGGTGAAGATGGGGAGCAGTCTTGCTGTGCACCATGGCTATCCTTCGGAAATATTCAAAATACTGGCAACGCAGTATGATATAGAAAAAGTCTACACCAATCATGATTATGAACCCTATGCAAGAGAAAGAGATACATTGATTGAAAAGTTATTGCGTGATGCCGGTGTGGTATTAGAGACTTATAAGGACCAGGTCATCTTTGAGAAAGACGAAATAGTGAAAGATGATGGGAAACCTTATACAGTGTACACGCCCTACAGTAAAAAATGGCGGACTGCGCTTGCCTCTTTTCACCTGCAACCTTATCCTGTTGAAAAGTATTACTATAACTTTTACCAGCAGGAAGCAGTGACACTGCCATCATTGGAACAGATCGGTTTCAGGAAAACGGAAGTTCATTTTCCTGAAAAAGAATGGAAAGGAAGCTTCATCAGCAGTTACGACCAAACGCGTGATTTTCCTGCTTTGGAAAACGGCACTACTAAAATGAGTGTGCATTTGCGTTTTGGAACTGTAAGTATACGGCAACTGGCGGCGAAAGCAAATGCATGGAATAAAACCTATCTGAATGAACTGATCTGGCGGGATTTTTATCATGCCATACTCTGGCATTTTCCGCGAGTGGGTAAGAGTCTGGCCTTCAAACCCGAATATGATCGCATACCATGGCGCAATAATGAAACAGCATTTGAAAAATGGTGTAAAGGTATGACGGGCTACCCGATTGTAGATGCAGGCATGCGGGAATTGAATGCTACCGGTTATATGCACAACCGGGTTCGGATGATTACGGCCTCTTTCCTGTGTAAACATTTGCTGGTTGACTGGCGATGGGGTGAGGCTTATTTTGCCGGGCAGCTGCTTGACTTTGATCTTGCTGCCAATAACGGAGGCTGGCAATGGGCCAGTGGCAGTGGTTGTGATGCAGCGCCTTATTTCAGGGTGTTCAACCCGGCATTGCAGACTGCAAAGTTTGATAAGGACTTGACCTATATCCGCAAATGGGTGCCTGAACTGGATGAGTTGAGCTATCCTCAACCTATTGTACAACATGAAGCAGCCCGCAAGCTTGCACTTGAAACATATTCCCTCGCTCTGAAGAGCGAGGGGGAAAGAGAATAATTATTTTCTGCTGTAGTTAGGGGCTTCTTTTGTGATATCGATATCGTGTGCATGGCTTTCTTTCATGCCTGCATTGGATATTTTTACAAAAGTGGATTGTTGCAATGCTTTCATGTTTTTAGCGCCGCAGTAACCCATGCCTGCTCTCAGGCCACCAACATACTGGTAAATAATTTCGCTCAGGTTGCCTTTATAAGCCACACGGCCTTCTATGCCTTCGGGTACAAATTTCTTTACATCATCTTCTACATCCTGGAAATAGCGGTCACCGCTGCCCTGGCTCATGGCGCCTAAGCTTCCCATGCCACGATATTCTTTGAATTTGCGGCCTTCGTAAATAATGGTGTCGCCGGGACTTTCTTCCACGCCTGCAAACACACTGCCCATCATTACTACATTAGCGCCGGCGGCCAATGCTTTCACCATATCGCCTGTATAACGGATGCCACCATCAGCGATCAATGGAATACCGCTTGCTTTCAATGCATGGCTGGCTTCCATGATGGCGGTTAGTTGCGGAACGCCAGCGCCGGCAACGATCCGTGTGGTGCAGATAGATCCTGGCCCAATGCCTACTTTTACACAATCAGCACCGGCATCGGCCAATGCTTTGGCGCCGGCGGCTGTGCCAACATTACCTGCAATGATATTCAGGGTTTTGAAATTTTTTCTCAATGCTTTCAGCGCTTCTATTACACCCTTGCTGTGTCCATGTGCACTGTCAAGCGTTACTACATCAACACCCACCTGTTGTAAAGCATGGGCCCTGTCCATCAGGTCGCGCGTAATGCCGAGTGCTGCACCTACTAATAACCTGCCTAATCCGTCTTTAACAGCATTGGGAAAATTACGCAGTTGTAAGATATCGCGGTAGGTGATGAGCCCTATGAGCTTACCCTGTTTGTTGACAACCGGTAATTTTTCAATCTTGTATTGACGCAATATTTTTTCAGCTTTCTTGAGATCGGTTCCTTCAGGGGCAATGATGAGGTTGTCTTTGGTCATCACCTCTTTTACTTTGCGCGTTTTGTCCGTCTCGAAGCGGAGATCGCGGTTGGTAAGGATACCCACTAATTTTTGATGACTGTCAACAATGGGAATACCGCCGATCTTATTGTCCTTCATTAATTTTAAAGCATCGCCGATGGTAGCATCAACCAATAGCGTAACAGGGTCAATGATCATACCACTTTCACTTCGTTTGACTTTGCGCACCTGGTCGGCCTGGCGCTCAATGCTCATGTTTTTATGCAGGATACCCAAACCACCTTCACGGGCCAATGCAATGGCTAAGTTGGCTTCGGTAACGGTGTCCATGGCTGCGGAGAGCATGGGAACGTTCAATGTAATGTTCTTGGTAAGTTGTGATCTGATATCCACTTCGCGGGGCAAAATTTCGCTGTACGCGGGCATTAACAGCACATCATCGAAGGTGAGACCTTCGCCAAATAACCGGGATGCTTCAGACTTGTTTTTGGGAGAAGTATTTCTTGTTGCCATGTGCAAAGATAGAAAATGGGGAAGTTTGATCCAAAAAAAAGTAAAATGGCCTGAGGTTTGTGACCTGTGGTTTACGTCAAGGTCTGCGGTTACAAGAAGTATTACTTTTGAGGAATGGAACGGAGCCTCCCTGCAGCAGATCAGCCTTATTTCAATTTCCAGTTTGCATTATTGTGTGTCAGTAATTTTATGTTCGCTGCCAGTTTTACGATGATGATCCCGGAACTACCGGGCTACCTGACCAAACTGGGGGGCGCTGAATACAAGGGGTTGATTATTTCATTATTTACATTGATGGCGGGTATATCCCGCCCTTTCAGTGGTAAGCTGACCGATACGGTTGGGCGTGTGCCGGTGATGATCTTTGGCTCTTTAGTGTGCGTGGTATGCAGCCTGTTATATCCTGTATTGACCACAATATCTGGTTTTTTGCTGTTGCGTTTTTTTCATGGATTCTCTACAGGATTCAAACCCACGGCTACTTCTGCTTATGGCGCTGATGTAGTGCACGAATCGAGAAGAGGGGAAGCATTGGGCGCTTTGTCAATCGGTTATACGATTGGCATGTCGCTCGGACCTTTATTGGGAAGTTATCTCGTCAATGCCTATTCGTATAACATCATGTTTTATGCATCAGCGGGACTGGCCTTATGTTCTGTGATCATTTTATATAACGTGAAGGAGACATTACCGGAGCCGCAAAAATTTTCTATGCAGGCAGTTCGGGTGAAGCGGCATGAGGTATTTGAACGCAGTTCTCTCAAACCGGCGGTGATCATGTTCCTGTTATCCTTTTCTACCGGCTGTACGTTAACGCTGGCGCCTGATATGAGTGAGTCGGTGGGGCTGCACAACAAAGGCCTGTTCTTTGCCTGTTATACGGTTACTTCTTTAGTGATACGGTTGCTGGCAGGAAAATCATCTGACAGGCATGGACGTGTCATTGTATTGATATTATCTTCTGCTGCATTAGCTGTTTCGATGACCATATTGTCATTCACACACTCTGCATGGATGCTGATGGTCAGCGCTGCTATATTCGGATTGAGCTGGGGGATGAACGGGCCTACCATCACGGCATGGACTGTAGACCTGTGCTCGCCTGAGAACCGCGGCAGGGCGATAGCTTCCATGTATATAGCATTGGAAGCAGGCATTGGCACTGGCGCCTATTTTTCTGCCATGATCTATCAAAATAAAACGGACAATTTTGTATACGCATTTATGTTGCCGGCGGTGTTTGCGGTGATTTCGCTGGGGTTGTTAGTGATGTGGAGGAGTCGAAAATTAAAAAGTCAAAATTAAAAAGTCGAAAGTGTCAGGGCGGATTGTCTTATGAGATAAGCTGGTATTGTTTTCCGGGCAAAGCGTATATTAATTGCTGTAGTTCTAAATTCAGTATTGCTGCTGCAGCCGCGCTGGTGGTTATGCCGGATTGCAGGGATAGTTCATCAATATGCAGGCATTCTTTTTCTTTTAGCAGGGCAATAATTTTTTGCTCGTTTACTGAAAGATTGGTGAATAGTTCTCTTTGTTTGTTGATTATTTTTTTCTTTTCCTGCCAGCCCATGATGTTGATCAGTTGCTCACCATCGGTAAACAGGATGGCTTTGTTTTGATGAATGAGTTGCAGGCAGCCGGTACTTTTTGTATCAGTGATCTTTCCGGGAACGGCAAACACATCGCGGTTATAAGAACAGGCGAGCCCTGCTGTGATCATGCTGCCGCCTTTGACATCAGTTTCGATAACAACGGTAGCATCGGCCATACCCGCCACGATGCGGTTTCTGCGGGGAAAATTGTGTTTGTCGGGCTTGGTGTTTTTTTTGAACTCACTCAGTAATCCGCCCTGTGCCAGCATTTCCCTGGCAAGCGCTTTGTGTTGCATGGGATATAATGTATCAAAGCCATGTGCCAATACGCCCACTGTGGGCAGTTGCTGTTGCAGTGAAGCTTTGTGTGCAATGGCATCGATGCCGAATGCAAGTCCGCTTACAATCAGTGGCTGTAAGGGTTGCAAAGTTTGCACCAATTGTTCTGTTACCCATTTGCCATAAGGTGTATGATTGCGTGTACCAATGATGCTGATGATCTTTGTATTGTTCAGATCGGCCATGCCACGGTAATACAAAAGCACTGGTGCATCATGACAATGCAATAGCCGTTGCGGATATGCGGCATCGGTCATAAACAATGGCCGGATACAATGCTGTTCAAGGAAAAGCAATTCTTTTTCCACCTGCGGAAAATCATTCCATTCCTTCAATTGCCTTGCCCTTACTTCGCCAATACCTTCTACGGCACTCAATTCTTTTTTCTTTGCTTTAAAAACAGCGGTCGCATTCCCAAATCGTTCTATCAGCAACCTGGCATGCACAGGCCCTAATTCAGGTACTTGCGTAAGCGCCAGCCGGTATAATAATTCCTCTTGCATAGGAACCCAAGGTCAGGATAATAATTGATTTTATGACTGAGTATTTATACCTGATTTTTGGCAGCCCGTTGCCTGTATAGCCACAGACCATTAAAGTCCTGTAACAGTAAACGCCGTGCGCCTGTTCAAGGCCCTGCCTGTTTCGGTGTTATTATCTGCTATTGGTTTGGTGGCGCCATAACCTTTATAGGTCAGGCGTGTGAGGCTGACGCCTTTGCCAGCCAAATAATCTACAATGGCTTTGGCGCGGTTGGTAGAGAGGACCAGGTTGTCTTCCGGTTTACCAATAGCATCGGTATGCCCGCTGATCTCAACATGGAGGGTAGGGTTATCGGTCAGCACCTGTACTAATTTGTCTAATTCAACAAGTCCGGTTGGCGGGAGACTGAAAGAATTGTTGGCAAACTGGACATTATTGAATGTGAAGGATGCATTCAATGATACCGGCTGTAGATAAATGTCTTTTTGATAGGTACTGTCGGCCAGCTTCTTGCTTAGTCCGTATACTTCACTGTAAAAGAGGTAACCTTTCCTGTTGACAGTGAAAGTGTAATCTTTGCCGGTAGGCAGGGTGATGAAGTATTCGCCCAGTTCATCGGTCTGGACTTTCATCAGGATGTTGTTGGTACTGTTATCGATCAGTTCAACGCTGGATGGGAGGGGTTTCTTTGTCCTACTGTCGATAACGGTTCCTTTAACGTACAGGGTTTTATAGGGGCGGATATCGGGGCGTAATTCAAACCGATACAGGTCGAGCCCGCCCCTGCTGTCGCTTCTGTCGCTGGCATAATAAGCGGTACGGCCATCAGCAGCAACAGCGAGGCTTGCTTCGTTTTCAATGGTATTGATGGGATAGCCTAAATTTTCGGGAGCGCCCCATTCGCCGGTGGGTCCCTTCCTGATCACAAAAAGGTCAGATCCGCCGTAGCCGGGCAGGCCATCGGAAGTGTAGTAGAGGGTCTGGTTATCGGCATGAATAAAGGGAGCCAGTTCGTCGCCGGCAGAATTGATGACCGGGCCCATGTTCGTAGCATGCGACCATTTTCCATTGGGAAGCCGGTAACTGACATAGAGATCGGCCCCGCCACTGCCGCCCGGGCGGTTGCTGCTGAAATAGAGGGCACGTTTATCCGGGCTAAGGGAAGGAGAGCTTTCCCAGAACTCGGTATTGATACTTTCGCCCATATTCTGTGGTTCGCTCCAGCCCTGCGGGGTGGAGTAGGATATATATATATCATAACTGCCGAAGGTCTTGCCCGAAAGGGCACCGGCGAACAACAGCCATTCACCATCCTGTGAAACGGTGAGTGCGCCTTTTTTGGGTTCGATATTGATGTCGCCATCAATGAGTTTGGATTTACCGAAGCCCTGTTTGGTGATGCGGCTTTCGATAAAATCTTCCCGTTGGCTGCCCGTTCTTCTTGTAAATACCAGCAGGCTGTCGGTCACGGTTACAGAAGGATAATATTCCAGCATAGGGGTATTGACACTGTCGCCCAGGTTCACCGGGGTGAAGACATAATCAGCAGCCGGGTGTTTTTTGGCGTAGTCGATCGCAAATTCATAACAGCGTTTTCTGTAAGCGGCGCTTCTGATGCCTCTTTCGCTGATGCGCGGGATATTGGCAAAGATGGTAACAGCCTGCAGCGCTTCTTCAAACCTGCCGAGGCCGGCTAAGTTAATGGAATAGGGGAGGTTGTATATTTTGAAATAGTTACTGTCCTTCTTTCTTACTTTTTCATAGAGCGTAACCGCCTGCTGGTATTTTTTCAGTTCACCGCAGGCGCCGGCGAGAGACAGGTAAGCGTCTAAATAAGTACTGTCGATCGAAATACATTGAGTGAGCAGGGGAATGGCATCGCGGAAAGCATTGTTTTGCAGCAGGTCCATGGCCTTTTCATACAAGGCTTCTGCTTTCGGATTCAGTTTGGCCGGCTGTTGTACCTGTGCAAAAGGAGCATGGATGATCAATAACGTAATAGAAACGAGGAATAATGCTTTCATAGGAGGAGGATGAAAGTAAAAAGTAAAAATTAAAATGTCAAAAGAAAAAAAAACAGGTACGGGGGTTAAGGAACATTAATGTACTTATGTACCTGCAGGCTCAGTTCCCATTGGGGATGGGCTTTGATGTAATCGATGATCATTGGAGTTACTTCGGCTGCCTTATCCCATTCGGGTTGCAGGTAAAGTTTACAGGCTGAATTTGTTTGAGCCGCATAGGTTTCAGCCCATTCAAAATCGTGCTTATTATAGACCACTACTTTCAGTTCGTTGGCTAAGGGAACAATCTCAGGCAAAGGCGCTTTGAATTTTTTGGGAGAAAGACAGACCCAGTTCCAATGGCCGCTGAATGGTGAGGATCCCGAGGTTTCGATATTGGTTTCAAAACCCGCCGCCTGCAAAGCCAGTGTCAGTTCATCCAATGGATGCATCAACGGTTCTCCGCCGGTGATCACGGCCAGACGGCCAGGGTGTTGCTTTGCCTCGGCAACAATGGCTTCAACAGTTAGCTGCGGATGTTTTGAAGCATCCCAGCTTTCTTTCACATCACACCAGAAACAGCCTACATCACAACCACCCAGCCGGATAAAATAGGCGGCGCGGCCCTGGTGAAAACCTTCGCCCTGCAAGGTATAGAAGGCTTCCATGACGGGAAGGGTGGTGTTTGTTAATGTAATAGGGGTGTTCATAATGGGTTGGTGGTACAAAATTAATTACTTCGCCAGGTATGCCTTCATGGTGTTTTTGAGTAATCCGGCAATGGTCATCAAGCCCACTCCTCCAGGTACTGGGGTGATGGCGCCAGCCTTGGAGGCAACCTGGTCGAAATCAACGTCGCCTTTGATGCGGAAGCCTTTTTTGGCCGTACTGTCATCTACACGTGTGATGCCAACATCGATGATCACAGCGCCTTCTTTTACCATATCGGCTTTTACAAAGCCCGGCCGGCCTAAAGCGGCGACTATAATATCGGCCCGGAGGCAGATATCTTTGAGGTCAGGGGTATGGGAATGGCAGATGGTGACGGTACAGTTGCCATAGGGGAGGTTACTGCTCAGCAGGATGCTCATGGGACGGCCTACGATATTGCTTCTTCCAATGACCACCGCGTACCTGCCTTTGGTCGGGATCTTAAAATGCTCCAGCATGAGCATGATACCATAAGGGGTGGCCGGGATAAAAGCAGGGAGACCCTGTACCAGCTTGCCCACACTGATGGGGTGGAAGCCATCTACGTCCTTGGCCGGATCGATGGCTTCTATTACTTTCTGTTCACTGATCTGCTTGGGTAAAGGAAGCTGAACCAGGATGCCGTCTACGGCGGGGTCAGCGTTCAGTTCGGCTATTTTTTGCAGCAGAATGGCTTCGTCCACTTCCTGGTCGAGGCGGATAAGGGTGGACCGGAACCCGGTTTCCTCGCAGTTTTTTACTTTACTGGCAACATAGGTTTCACTGGCCCTGTTGGTGCCCACCAGGATAGCTGCGAGGTGAGGGGTACGTTTACCGGCCAGGATTAAGGAAGCTGTTTGTGCTTTCAGGTCTTCTTTGACTGCTGCGGAAGCAATTTTACCATCTAATAATAACATGGGCGCGAAGGTATTTTAAATATGGGAGGTTTCCATTCTCCGCATGGACAAACTTGGCTGCAAAACACCGGGTTCGGCTGCGATTTTGGTAGGATTTATGCAGCTTTTCTCCTTCTTTAACGGTCATTAAGTAGTGTGACGGATTATTTTTCTATGAAATAAAGGGCTGTTATATTTTTTTTAACAGTCAGGTGCAATGGGCTATATTCGCCTCCTCAATGTTTAATTAAAACTAAAGCACATGAAGAAATTCCTATTTTCTTTTGCAGTGGTTATGCTATGCGTTGTCATAGGAGCCACTGCTCAGGTTAGGCCGGTTATGGGAACCATAACCGACTCCAAAGGCCAACCTGTTCCCTTCGCCTCTATTTTCATCAAGGGAACCAAACAAGGCGTTACTGCAGATGCAGATGGTAAATTTGTCATCAAAGCCAAAGCGGGCGATATACTCGAAATATCTTCTCAAGGTGTATTCACGAAATCAGTAAATGTTACCAGTAATAATGCCGTTACAGTAGTGCTGGACAGGAACGAAAAGGAAACACTGGCAGAAGTGGTGGTAACTACCGCTTTTGAGATTAAAAAAAGTGCCCGTACAACACCTTACAGTGCTCAGACTGTCAGCGCCGACAACCTGAACCTGATCCGTCAACCTAATCTGAACAACGCCTTAGCTGGTAAAGTGGCAGGTGTGCAGTTTAAAGGACAGTCGCCGGTAGCGATGGACCGAGATCCCCTGCTGCGTATCCGTGGTGGTTCTACCCTGAATGGCGACTTGGGCCCCATTTATGTAGTAGATGGTACTATTGTTAGCTCATTTGATATTAATCCCGATGACGTGGAGAGTCTGACCGTATTGAAAGGTGCGAATGCAACAGCCCTCTTTGGTGGCCGTGCTGCCAATGGCGCCATTGTGGTTACGACACGTAAGAAAAATGCAACAAAAGGCCTTGGTGTTGAGATCAACTCCGGTATTGCATTTGACCGGGTATATATTCTGCCTAAATACCAAAATAAATATGCCGGAGGTGCGAATCCTGATTTAACTGTTTACAAATGGAAAGCCGGGGACCCTGTTGAGTGGAAAGCACTGGATGGGAAAAAATTTCCTGATTATACAGATGACTCCAGTTGGGGACCAGCCATGGATGGCAGTGAATATGCACCCTGGTATGCCTGGATCGGCGGACACAGCCGTTCTTTCAAGACAGCTTCTCTGGTACCCCAGCCTAATAATGTAAGAGATTTCTGGGAAACAGGCGTAACTACCAATAACAATATCAATGTATCTAAGAGCGGGCAGGGCTATAACATGCGTCTTTCTTATACCAAACAATATGCAAAGGGATTATTGCCTAACAGTAAGTCTGACAGAAACAATGTCAATTTTTCTGCCTCAGTAGATATCAATGAACATTTTACTGCTGCTGCTAATATGACGTATACGATCCAGCAGATCGAAGGTAATTTCAATGATGGTTATGCCAACAGGTCAACCGGTAACTTTAACTCCTGGTTCCACCGTGACCTGGATATGAAGATCATGAAAGAATTGCGTGGGTTGAAAACACCTATCGGTACTTATGCCAGCTGGAACCTTTCTTCCAATCCGGATGGTTATGATCCGTCAAGCCCTATTGACTTTTATGGTGGTAACTATTGGTACAACCACTATGCAGCTTTTGATCTGACAAGTAATAAGCAGAACAGGCAGCGTTTATTTGGTGATGTGTCATTGAAATATAAGCTGAACAGTCATTTCTATGTGAAAGGTACCGTACGTAAGAATCAGTTTACAAGGAGCTATGAAAATATCTTCACTTCAGAACTGGCGGCCAGTGCTACCCAGACCGGTGACCTGCCTTCTTATGCTACAGGTTACTTCAACTACCAGGAAGACAACTATGAATTATTAGCCGGATATTCTCAACGATTTGGCGACCTGGATGTAAGTGCGACCATTGGCGGTAATAAGTTATCCATCCGTGATTTTGCACTGGAGGGTTCAACTGCCAAGGGCTTGAATGTACCGGGATTATATGCTTTGTCTAATTCCAAAGCACAGCCTAATATTGGGAATACCCGTAAGCTTTCTGAAACCAAATCACTGTTTGCCACAGGTGATTTTGAATACAAGAAATTTGCGAGCGTAACCTGGGCTGTGAGAAGCGACTGGTATTCTACCCTGCCATCGGGCAATAACAGGCTGGTTTCTCCTTCTTTAGGTGCCGGTTTTGTGTTTAGTGAATTTACCAAGAGCTCATTACCCTGGTTGAATTTTGGTAAACTTTTCGGAAGCTGGGGTAAAAAACCAAGAGACCTCACTGTATACGACAACAACTTCCTTTATGATGTGAATCCTAATCAATGGAATGGCAACTTCCTTATGACCACTCCTGATGTTTTACTGGATCCGGCATTAAAAGGCTCCCTGATTACTACTTATGAAGCCGGCATTGATCTTCGTTTTCTGCGGAATAGGCTGGGTGTGAACATCGTTTACTATAATGAAGACAACAATGGAGAACCTGTTGCGGTAGCGCAGAGCGGTGTGAGCGGCTTTACTTCTAAAAGAATTAACGCAGCCCGCATTAAGAAAGAAGGGATCGAAGTGATTGTGAATGCTACACCGGTTACTACCAAAGATTTCAACTGGCAGGTAAGTCTGAACTATAGTTACCTGATCAAAAATCCAGTGGTACAGTTGGCGCCGGGTATTGGAACAGGCGGACAAACACTCTTGGCTGGTGGTGCATTCGGTACCCGTTTTGCACGTGCTTTCCAGGAAGTGGGATCTGATTGGGGCCAGTTGATTGGCGGTGGTATGAAACGCAACAGTGATGGCGTTGCCATGATGGATCCCAACTCAGGCTTGTTTGTAGCAGATGCAACCAAACACTGGGGCTCTATTGTACCCAAAACCAACGGTGGTATTGTAAATACCATTTCTTATAAACGATTCACTTTAGGATTTAACCTGGATTACCAGGTAGGTGGTAAGTTCTTTTCCTTGTCTGAACAGTGGGGCAATTTCTCTGGTATCCTGGAAGCAACCGCTGCTACCAATGATAAAGGCAAGAATGTGCGTGATGCTGTATCTGCCGGTGGTGGTATACACGTAGTAGGCGTAAGCTCAGTGGACGGGAAAACACCGGTTGATAAATATATTGCTGCTGATGCTTATTACCAGCAGTTCTACTTTAAAAGGATTGCCGAACCTTATGTACACGACTTAACCTATGTTAAACTGCGTGAAATAAGCCTTGGTGTAAACCTTCCGGTAAGCAAATGGGGTATTTCCAAATATGTACAGGGCGCTAATTTCTCTGTGATTGCCCGTAATCCATGGTTGATCTACAGGGAAGCCAAGAATTTTGACCCTTCAGAAATATCAGCTATTCAGGGTGAGGATGGACAGTACCCAGGTACCCGTTCAATTGGTTTTAACCTGAGACTCAATTTCTAACCCCTTAAAATCTAATTATTATGTCAGCAAAAATCAATAAATTCCTGGTGATGATCGGCCTTGGCGCTGCCATGGTTACATCAACCGGTTGTTTTAAGTCATTGGGAGATTACGGCAACACCAATATCAATCCCAATTCCGCTTCTGTACCCGTTACTTCTGCATTGCTCACCAATGCATTGGTCAACCTGAACAATAATGGTAACAATGCCGTTTGGGACCAGGGTGGTTTCAGAACGGTATGTGGCCTGTATGCGCAGTATTTCTCAGAAACACAGTACACAGAAGCTTCACGTTATGCAAAAACCACTTTCAACTTTGATGGCATCTATTCAGGCCCCATTTACGACCTGCAGAATATCATCAATTACAATTCTAATCCGGCCACTGCGCCAATAGCTGCCACTAATGGATCTAATAAGAACCAGATAGCTATTGCTAGGATATTGAAAGCGTATTACTTCTGGATGATCACAGATGCATGGGGCGATATTCCATACGCCAAGGCACTGAAAGGTGAAGGAATCGTGCCGTATGATGGGCAGGATGCTATTTACAAAGACCTGTTAAAGGAACTGAAAGAGTCAGTAGCGCAATTTGAAACCGGCCTGCCTATCAAAGGAGATGTTCTGTTTAACGGTAATACCGCCAAATGGAAAAAATTTGCCAACTCTATGCGCCTGCTGATTGCATTACGTATGTCGAAAGCTGATGCAGCTACCGGTAAAGCTGAATTTACCGCAGCACTGGCTGATCCCGGAGGGATTATTGACGCTGCATCAGATAATGCGTCTATGTCATCACCCGGCGGTGTTTACCAGAATACCTTCTATAATTATTATGTAGTGGTACAACGTAAGGACTATGCAGTGAGCAAAACGATCACAGATATTCTTGCCAATAACAATGATGAACGTATCGCCGCTTTTGCCTCTTCCAATGTTGGGTTTCCTTATGGTTTAACCAGGACAGATGCAGTAGCTTTTGCCAATGCGAATGTGAACTATGCCAGGATATTGGACCCGACCCGCAGAACAGAAACATCTCCGATTGTATTTATCGCTTCAGAGCAGGTGAAACTGGCGAGGGCTGAAGCCGCAGCTTTGGGCTGGACAACAGAAGATATGTTTGGACTCTATAGCGATGGTATCCAAGCAAGCTGGACCAGGTGGGGTGTGTATGATGCAGTAAAATTTGCAGCTTATATGCTACAGCCAAATATTTTATTGGGTGTAAACAATATCCAGAAAATAGCACTCCAAAAGTGGCTGGCATACTATCCTGATGGTTTGCAGGCTTATTCTGAATGGCGTAAAAATGGGGTGCCAGCATTGAACCCCGCACCAGGCTTAAACAATATTCCAAGAAGGATCAGCTATGGCCCCAATGAATCACAGCTTAACCCCACCAATTACGCTACTGCTGCTGCTAAGTACCAGGATGCGTC
>JBHAFM010000006.1:0-8995 GCA_041856175.1 Sediminibacterium sp. | reverse complement strand
TGGCGGACAGGCTTTCTTTTGCCGATCCGCAAAGAATATTCCTCAGGAATTTGCAGGGCAGCAGTACCGAGTTCGTGGTGAGCGCCGTATTTACACATCCGCATTGCCAGGAACTGAATCACTTAGTGGTGCTGAACGACCCGGAAGAAGCAGCCTATTTTCACAACACATTAGAGAACCTCACCAACGCATTAGACCTTTTTTATTTTCCTTCCTCTTTTAAGAACCGGAAAAATTTTAAGATACTCAACAGTTCGCACGTGATGTTGCGGACGGAGGCGCTGACCAAACTATCGGCGGGCGGAAATAAAAAAATAGTAGTTACCTATCCCGAAGCGTTGTTTGAAAAAGTAGTCCTGCCCAATACACTCAGCAGTAATATCATCAGTATCAAGACCAATGATACCATCAATCCCGACAGCCTGATGGAATTGTTTGTGATGTATGGATTTGAACGAACAGATTTTGTGTACGAACCCGGACAGTTTGCCATACGTGGCGGCATTCTCGATATCTATTCTTTTGGTAATGAAAAACCTTATAGGGTTGAGCTATTTGGCAACGAGGTGGACAGTATCCGCATTTTTGATCCGGAAACACAGTTGAGTGAAAGGAAACTGATGCAGGTAAATATCATCCCCAATATAGAAACGCAGTTTGACAGCGGAGAAAAAGTATCACTGCTGGAATTCCTGCCGGCCAATACCATTGTATGGCTGAAGGACTGGGATGTGATCGAAGAAGGGATGAAGCAGCAGGAATCGGACCTCAATGGTTTCATAGCCGTTCTGGATGACGGATACCGCATGCAGCAAAACGAAGAAGAAGATGATACGAAGATTGTAAAGGAAGTGAAACGGGATGATTTCACTAATGCAGCTCAAATCGCCGAACAATTAACGCCCCGGCATATTGTTGAGTTTGGATACAAGCCCAATCTCTCCACTTTTGAAATAGGTTTTCATACCAGGCCGCAACCTGCTTTCAACCGCCAGTTCGACCTGTTGATCAAAGACCTTAAAGCGCATGAAGCGGCTGGTTACAATATGTATATTTTTGCTGAGCAGGCGCGGCAGTTAGAAAGACTCAGCAGCATTTTTGCCGATCTGCACACCGAGATCAAATTTGTGCCAATAGCCACCAGTATTCATGAAGGGTTTATTGATGAAGACCTGAAATTAGTTTGTTATACCGACCACCAGTTGTTTCAGCGTTACCACAAGTACCGGGTCAAGCAGGCCTATAACAAAAATAAAGCGCTGACATTAAAAACACTGCGCGATCTGCAACCGGGCGATTTTGTTACACATATCGATCATGGTGTGGGCACCTATAGTGGCCTGCAGAAATTAGAAGTAAATGGCAGGCTACAGGAAGCTGTTCGGATCATTTACAAAGACAGTGATATCCTTTATGTGAATATCAACTCGCTGCATAAAATATCCAAGTACACAGGTAAAGAAGGAACAGTTCCCAAGATCAACAAATTAGGCAGTGATGTATGGGCCAGGCTGAAAGACAAGACCAAGGCCAAAGTAAAAGAAGTAGCGTTTGACCTGATCAAACTGTACGCACAAAGAAAAGCACAACATGGTTTTGCATTCACACCTGATAATTATATGCAGACTGAACTGGAAGCCTCCTTTATTTATGAAGACACGCCCGACCAGAGCAAAGCCACGGCAGATGTCAAAAAAGACATGGAGAGCCCTTCACCGATGGACAGGCTGGTATGCGGCGATGTTGGGTTTGGTAAAACGGAAGTCGCTGTCCGTGCAGCATTTAAATCGGTTGTAGATGGCAAGCAGGCTGCGGTGCTCGTTCCTACCACCATCCTTGCATTCCAGCATTTTAAAACATTCAGCGACCGGTTGAAGGATTTCCCGGTAACGGTGGATTATATCAACCGGTTCAAATCGGCAAAAGAGAAAAAAGAAACACTGAAGCGGTTGGAAGAAGGGAAAGTGGATATTATTATCGGTACCCATGGTTTGTTAGGCAAGGAAGTGAAATTCAAAGACCTGGGCGTGATGATCATTGATGAGGAACAGAAATTTGGTGTGACACACAAAGAAAAACTGAAAACACTGAAGACAAACATAGATTGTCTCACCCTTACTGCCACACCTATTCCAAGAACCCTGCAGTTCAGCCTGATGGGCGCGCGCGACCTCAGCATCATCAATACACCGCCGCCTAACAGGCAGCCGATACAAACGGAAGCGCACATCTTTAACGACGACTTTATACGCGATGCCATTTATTATGAAACAGAAAGAGGGGGACAGGTTTTCTTTATCCATAACCGGGTATTGGGACTGGCAGAAATGAGTGCACTGATACAGGGGTTATGTCCCGACCTGAGTGTGGGCTATGCACACGGACAATTGGAAGGGCATGAGCTGGAAGAAAGGATCATGGATTTCATTGACAAAAAATACGATGTGCTGGTATGCACCAATATCGTGGAAAGCGGTGTGGACATCCCCAATGTCAATACCATCATCGTCAACAATGCACACCATTTTGGCCTGAGCGACCTGCACCAGTTGCGTGGCAGGGTAGGACGCAGCAATAAGAAAGCATTCTGTTATTTACTGTCGCCACCATTGAGTACTTTGCCCGCAGACTCGCGCAAACGACTGCAGACATTAGAACAGTTCAGCGACCTGGGAAGCGGTTTCCAGATTGCCATGCGCGACCTGGATATACGCGGAGCAGGTAACCTGCTGGGTGGAGAACAGAGTGGGTTCATGGCCGATATCGGTTTTGAAATGTACCAGAAGATCCTTGAAGAAGCCATACGCGAATTGAAACGGACTTCTTTCAAAGAACTGTTCAAGGAAGAGATCAGCAGGCAGGATGATTATGTGAGCGATTGTACCATTGATACCGACTTGGAAATACTGATACCCGATAGTTATGTTGAAAGTATTACCGAAAGATTATCGTTGTACACCCGCTTAGATAGTTGTGAAAAAGAAGCGGAGCTTACTAATTTTCACCAGGAGATGATCGACCGGTTTGGGCCGATGCCGCCACAGGTAGAAGATCTGTTTATTACGGTCAGGTGCCGCTGGCTGGCGGTGGGTTTCGGGTTTGAAAAAATGAGCCTGAAAGAGCATACGCTGCGCTGCTATTTTATTAACCGGCCCGATTCGCCTTATTTCGAGTCAGCCTTGTTTAAAAATGTATTGGCCTACCTCCAGACAGGCACCAATAAGGCCAGGTTAAAGCAGGCGGGTAAAAACTTCTTATTGGTAGTGGACGATATTAAAGACATGGAAGCCATGCACCGGTTCCTGCAACTGATGCATAAAGGCGTGCTTGCCCCGGCTGCCAACTAAAAATCCGGCCCCTCGTTGCGGAGCCGGATTTTCGTAAACTACTTCTTTTTTGACAAGTCAAATTTTCTCAGAATCCTTTTTTAGCAACACCATCGGCAATGGCCTGTAAAGCCTTGGCTTCGCCAAGGATAGCTGCCATTTTATTTCCTTTACCATCATGACCGGCAGCCATATAACCTCCACGGGCAGTTTTGGTAATTACGGCGTCCTGCATCGGAACATTTTTTTCCTTTGTCTTCAGACAGTATGCTTTGATCATTTTTGAAGTGTCCATAATACGTTGAATTTGTGGGTTAATAAAGTATTCAGCTGTTCTAAAATAATGTTTTTCCGGTAAAATGGGCACACTTCTTTGCTATTACACCCATAAATAAATGCATATCAATCACTTAGACATCTAATTTTGCATATTTAGCATGACTTTCAATGAACTCGCGGCGTGGTGCCACTTCATCGCCCATGAGCATGCTGAAGATACGGTCGGCTTCAGCAGCACTTTCAATAGTTACCTGTTTCAGGGTACGGCGGGCAGGGTCCATGGTGGTCTCCCATAACTGGTCGGCATTCATCTCACCCAAACCTTTGTATCGTTGTGTGGTAACACTGTCGTCTTTGCCACCGCCGAGTTTTTCTATCCAGTGTTTGCGTTGTTCTTCATTATAGGCGTAGGCCTGTTCCTTGCCTTTTTTCACTAAGTATAATGGCGGCTGTGCAAGATAAACATAGCCCTGCTCCACCATCTCTTTCATATAACGGAAAATAAAAGTAAGGATCAATGTTGCAATGTGTGAACCATCCACATCAGCATCGGTCATGATGATGAGCTTATGGTAACGCAGTTTTGAGATATTCAGCGCTTTAGGATCTTCGGGTGTGCCAACGGTAACTCCAAGGGCCGTGTACATATTGCGTATTTCTTCGTTCTCATAGATCTTATGTTCCATCGCTTTTTCTACGTTCAGTATCTTACCGCGAAGCGGAAGGATGGCCTGGTAACTCCTGTCACGCCCCTGTTTTGCAGTACCACCTGCCGAGTCTCCCTCCACCAGGTATAATTCGCATTTCTCTGCATCGCGCTCGCTACAATCTGCGAGCTTGCCCGGCAGTCCGCCGCCGCTCAATACGGTTTTACGCTGTACCATATCGCGGGCTTTCTTGGCCGCAACCCTTGCCTGTGCAGCAAGGATAATCTTTGAAATCACATACTTCGCTTCTTTGGGGTTTTCTTCCAGGTATGCTTCGAGCACTCTTGCAACTGTTGTCTGTACCACACCGCTTACTTCACTGTTTCCCAGTTTGGTTTTGGTTTGTCCTTCAAACTGTGGTTCAGGAACTTTTACAGAAATGATGGCGCTCAGTCCTTCGCGGAAATCATCGCCCTCAACCGTTACTTTGGCTTTTTCAAACAGGCCTTCTTTATCGCCATAACTCTTGAAAACCCTTGTCAGGGCCTGCCTGAAACCGGTTACGTGCGTACCGCCTTCAATGGTATTGATGTTGTTAACGTAAGAGAAAATATGTTCCTTGAAATCATCGTTGTAGGTCAGTGCCACTTCTACTGCCACATTAGTGGCTTCATCATGTCCTTCTACATACAAAGGACTGGCAATGATAGGCGTCCTGTTGCCGTTCTTATCCAGCATGGCAACGAACTCAACAATACCACCTTCACTGTAAAAGTTTTTGGTGTAAACATTCCCTGCCTCATCTGTTTCACGCAGGTCAGCCAAGGTAATCCTGATGCGTTTGTTCAGGTAAGCCAGTTCGCGCAAACGGCCTTCTAAAATATCTTTTTTGTACACCGTTTCCTGGAAGATGGAAGTATCGGGCCAGAAATGAACCAGGGTACCTGTTTTATCACTTGTGCCGATCTCGCGCACGTCATATTGCGGTATACCGGTTCTGTATTCCTGTTCAAATATTTTCCCCTCACGGTGAACGGTAACCTGCAGTACGGTACTGAGTGCATTTACACAACTCACACCCACACCATGCAGACCGCCCGATACCTTATAGGTATTCTTATCGAACTTGCCGCCGGCATGCAGTACGGTCATAACGATCTCCAGGGCGCTTTTCTGCTCTTTGGTATTAATACCTGTTGGGATGCCGCGCCCGTCATCCTGTACACTGATGGAATTATCTTCATGAATGGTAACGGCAATATTCTTGCAGTAACCGGCCAGGGCCTCATCAATCGAGTTGTCCACCACCTCGTATACCAGGTGATGGAGGCCTTTCACCCCCACATCGCCAATATACATCGCCGGTCTTTTCCGAACCGCTTCCAAACCTTCCAATACCTGTATGCTGTCGGCACCATAATTCTTATTCTGTGCCTCGTTGATGTTCAATTGTTCCTGACTCATAAATGCTTGATAATCCTATGTTTTAACTGATTTTGCAAAGTGGACAAAGTTAATGAAAATAAGGGGTCGGGCCGAGATTAAAAAGGGCTATTTTTCCCCATTTAGAGGAGCCTGGACCCGGTATAAAATGACAAGCCCATGACGTTCACCCCGGGCTGCCATTTGTCAATTAGATGTTTGTACATTAATTTTGCTCCCGCATGTTACAGGTAATGGACATATTAAGGGTGGCGCATAAAAGCGGTATAGAACCGGATATGGATCTTTTATACCAGAAAGAACAGCATATTCCCGGGTCTATCCAGTACAATATCAGGCGATATTATGCACAGCACCCCTGGGTGGCGGAGGATACGGGTATGATGGTGTACCATTATAACGTTAAAAAGCCGGAAGATAATTACCTGGAACTTCGTTATTGCACCACCGGTAACCGTTACTGTGCTGAAAAAAGCTGTGCCAATTGCCATGAACGTCCCACGGAGAACTGCAGCGGTAAATACCAGACAGTAGATGTATTTACTTTTCATTTCACCTCCAGCTTCCTGCAACAGTTTGTACACAATGTAAAACTAAGCAACCGGAAAGATGAAGTGCTGGCATTCAAGCACCCCCACGCTTTTACTAAAATATTCCCCCTCTGCAACCGTAAACGGAATGTGCTGGATGCATTGCTGAACCACAGCTATTCCGGTGCTTTGGAAAATATCTTTGTGAATGCCAAAGTGCATGAGCTGTTGTTATACAGTTTGGAATGCCTGGTTGATGAAAAAGAAGAGGGCTTTGCCTGTAAGTTCTTAGCCGATGAAAGTGGCCGCGATCGTATTTACCAGGCGAGGGATATTCTGCTGAAGCATATCGGCGATCCTATTACGATCAAGGAACTGAGCCGCAAGGTAGCCATGAACGAATGTTACTTGAAAAAAGGGTTCAAAGAAGTCTTTGGCACTACCATATTTGATTTCTACCAGCAGCAGCGCATGGAGCACGCAAAATATCTTTTGTATGAAAAAGGATTGAGTGTAACAGATGTATCTGCTTTGCTGGGGTATTCTTCCATCTCACATTTTTCTGCCGCCTTCAAAAAACACACAGGCCTCAAGCCATGTGAATTGTTGCAGTAAATGCAGTATCGGCACTAAAGTGCCGGGTGTTATGTAACTTTAGTGCTGCCACACTAAATTATTACTATGAGAAAATTTGCCCTGATTGCATTCTTGTTTGCATTCACTTCCTGTGCCACCCACAAAGCCGATACCATTATTCATCATGCAGTGATATACACGGTTGATACTGTCTTCACTGTTGCGGAAGCAATGGCTGTGAAAGATGGCAGGATCATAGCAGTGGGTAGTAATAATGAAATTCAAAAAAGATATACAGCGCCTGAAAATATTGATGCGCATGGTAAAGCCGTATATCCGGGCTTTATTGATGCACATGCGCATTTTGTGGGCTATGGGCGCTCCCTTTTCCAGGTAGACCTGTCTGGTACCAATACCTGGGAAGAAACGGTGGACAGGGTAAAAACATTTGCTGCACAGCATTCTGGCCTCGCCTGGATTCAGGGCAGGGGCTGGGACCAGAACCGCTGGCCCGGAAAAACATTTCCAACCAATGATGCATTGAACCTGCTATTCCCTGCTACGCCTGTGGTACTGACAAGGATAGATGGTCATGCTTCCATTGCCAACCAGAAAGCATTAGACCTGGCAGGCATCAAAGCGGGACAAACCATAACGGGAGGTGCTATTGAAGTGAAAGATGGGAAACTGACAGGTGTACTCATCGACAACGCAGACGACAAAGTGTATGCACAGATCCCCGAGCCTTCCAAAGAAACCTACACGCAATGGTTACAGCTGGCACAGAAGAATTGTTTTGCGCAGGGACTGACCACCATCACCGATTGCGGCCTCAATTACCGCGATGTGGAAGCAATTGATGCTTTGCAGAAAGAGGGTAAATTAGACATGCGACTGTATGTAATGCTGAGCGATGATCCCGTGAATCTTCAAAAGTATTTGGCGAACGGTCCTTATAAAACAGATAAGCTGTTTGTAAAAGGAGTGAAAGTGTATGCAGATGGTGCATTAGGCAGCCGGGGTGCCTGCCTGTTGCAGCCTTACAGCGATCAACCAAACTGGCAGGGCTTTTTATTGCGCAATAAAAACCATTACGACTCATTAGCGAAGGTGCTGGCAGCAACAGATTTTCAAATGTGTACGCATGCCATTGGCGACAGTGCCAACCGAGAGATCCTTCATATTTACAACAAATACCTCCAGGGGAAAAATGATAAACGCTGGCGCATTGAACATGCACAAGTGATCAGCCAACAAGATTTTGACCTGTTTGGCAAGGCCAGTGTCATACCCTCCGTACAACCAACACATGGAACCAGTGATATGTACTGGGCGGGCGACAGGTTAGGTGCCGGGCGGCTGAAAGGCGCTTATGCATATAAACGGTTACTGCAACAAAACGGGTGGATTGCTTTGGGTACAGATTTCCCGGTGGAAGATATCTCTCCTTTTAAAACTTTTCTGGCTGCAGTCGTGCGTAAAGATGCCAAGGGCTATCCCGCCAATGGTTTTCAGACAGAGAATGCATTAACCCGTGAAGAAGCCATCAGGGGCATGACCATCTGGGCTGCGAAGGCTGGCTTTATGGAAAATGAAACCGGCAGTCTTGAAGCTGGCAAGAAAGCCGATTTCATTGTATTAGATCAGGACCTGATGAAAGTGCCTGAAACGGACATACTTACCATAAAAGTGAACGCCACTTATGTGGGCGGGAAAAAAGTGTTCTGATTATTTCAGTTCTCCCACCATACCTTTCGGTACTACCCACTCATCAAATTCAGCAGGGGTAAGGTAGCCGAGTTTCACCGCCATTTCTTTTAAAGTGGTTCCTTCCTTGTGTGCTTTCTGTGCAATCTCAGCTGCTTTGTAGTAGCCGATCCTGGTGTTCAGGGCGGTTACAAGCATCAGGCTATTGTCCACATGTTTTTTAATATTTGCTTCGATTGGTTCAATACCCACAGCACATTTATCGTTAAAACTTACGCAGCCATCACCAATCAGGCGGGCGCTGTGCAGGAAGTTGTAGATCATCACCGGCTTGAATACATTCAGTTCAAAATGACCGGTAGCGCCGCCAATGTTGATGGCAACGTCATTGCCCATTACCTGTGCTGCAATCATGGTCAGTGCCTCACACTGTGTCGGGTTCACTTTGCCGGGCATGATAGAAGAACCGGGTTCATTGTCGGGAATA
>JBHAFM010000005.1:0-17454 GCA_041856175.1 Sediminibacterium sp. | reverse complement strand
GAAGCAATCGCGCCACCTTCACCCGAAACTTCGCAGCAGCCTGATGTTGTTGAACTGCCCATAGAAGAAGTGCCTTATACGCCCCAGCCAACAGAACTCCTGAGCAAGCCTGCCGGGAACCGTTTTTATTCCCCGCTGGTTTTAAATATTGCCAACAGTGAAGGTATCGGTATGAATGAACTGGAAAGAATACCTGGTACCGGCAATGAAGGCAGGGTTTCCAAAAAAGATATTTTACAATACATCGCCGATAAAAAAGCCGGCATCATACCGACCTATGCGGCATCAATGGTAACAGTGCCTTCAAAAGCTGCTATACAACTTGTGCAAACTGCTCCTTTGCCGGCACTTACGCCACTCTCCTATTCTGGCAAGCTGGCAGATCCTTCCGGTGTTGTACTGAGTGGCAATACTGAGATCATTGAAATGGACAGGATGCGTAAGCTTATTGCCAAACACATGGTAGATAGCAAGCACACCAGTCCGCACGTTACCAGTTTTACAGAAGCCGACGTTACCAATATGGTTCAATGGCGCGAACGGGTGAAGCATGATTTTGAAAAAAGAGAGGGAGCCAAATTAACCTTCACTCCAATGTTCATCGAATGCCTGGTGGAAGTGATGAAACGATTCCCGCTGATCAACTGTTCTATTGAAGGCGACAGGATTATCATCAAAAAAGACATTAATATTGGTATGGCCACGGCATTGCCAAGCGGTAACCTGATCGTACCTGTGATCAAAGGGGCCGATCAATTGAATATTGTCGGACTAAGTAAAGCAGTTAACAGCCTGGCCGATGCTGCAAGAAACAACAGGCTGAAACCAGATGATACAAATGGGGGTACTTTCACCCTTACAAATGTGGGCACTTTCGGAAGCCTTATGGGTACACCTATTATTAACCAGCCACAGGTAGCCATCCTTGCTGTTGGTGCCATAAAAAAACGGGCAGTCGTCATCGAATCAAAAGAAGGCGATACCATTGGCATCAGGCATATGATGTACCTGTCACTCAGTTATGACCATAGGGTTGTTGATGGAAGTATTGGTGCAGGGTTCCTGACAGAAGTAGCCAAAGCGTTTGAAAACTGGGATGTTGACAAACAGTGGTTTCATTATCTCTGATGATTGATTTTCACATAGTGTTAGTAAACAAAATAAGGTATTGATGGTCTATTAGGTAAATTCAGTTACCAAACAGATCGATATGAAGACCTTATCTCAAACATGGTTTGCCGATGGGTATATTGATTTTGAATTAAAAAAATATACCCTTCTGGCCTATTTACAGGAAATCAATAAGTACTTCTGCCAGAACAAATTGTATCCGCAATTAGCAGACCTGATTTTCCATTATAATAACCTTGTTGCCTTCAGGGAAAACAAAAGATACCTGCAGGAACAGTTTCCGAAAAGGCTAACAGGTATCCAGATAGAAAAATTACAATTATTGTATGAGTCACTGGTAGAAGATGACGAATTGATGAAAGAGCTCGAAGACATCATCAATTATGCATCTTCCAATATGAAGCGTACCATCACCAGCGCCACCGAGATCTATGAATTTGTTGAAAATGCCATTACGATAGAACCCATTGGCATTATGCCCTTAGATCACACAGAAGGTTATTTTATGTTATGTGAAGGAACCTGTAAAAATATGTGGGTGTACCAATACCGCTTAAGCATTTTTGAAAAGCATGACGAAAAATACAGGAGCATCAAGACTGAATTTGTAGATGTATGGCAGCGTAATTTTGTAAACTCTTACCAGAACATCAAATCCCAACTCATTAAAAACAGGTCAGACCTCCCCAATCCGGCAGTATATGCAGTAGAAACAGAACTTACATTTCCCATGGAAGAAACACTGCTTCCAATAGCGAAGCGCAGCTTGGTACGGTACATCACAAATGAAAGCTGAGCAGTGGCTGAACTCCTGTACCGTTTTAGCCATAAAAAAAGCACTCCTTTTCAGAAGTGCTTACAAAAAGGATGGAATTGAATGAATTATTTGGCCAGTTTCACTTTCAGGTTCTGATCCAGTGCATCAAGGAATTCTTCGGTGTAAAGGTAATGTTCCCCATGGTTCACTTTGTTACCATGGATACAAACAGCAAGGTCTTTGGTCATTTTACCGCTTTCTACTGTTTCAACACATACCTGCTCCAATGCCTGGCAGAAATTGATCAGTTCCTGGTTACCGTCTAATTTGCCACGGAATTCCAGCCCCCTTGTCCATGCAAAAATAGAAGCGATCGGATTGGTAGAGGTAGGTTTCCCTTTCTGGTATTCACGGAAGTGGCGTGTTACGGTACCGTGGGCTGCTTCTGCTTCCATTATTTTACCGTCCGGTGTTACCAGCGTAGACGTCATTAGGCCCAGAGAACCGAAACCTTGCGCTACCGTATCACTCTGTACGTCGCCATCATAGTTTTTACAAGCCCAGACAAAGTTACCGTTCCACTTTAAAGCGCTTGCTACCATATCATCGATCAAACGGTGTTCATATGTGATCCCTGCCGCATCAAAGGCAGTTTTAAACTCCTCCTGGAATATTGCTTCAAAAATATCTTTAAACCGCCCGTCGTATTTCTTGAGGATGGTATTTTTAGTGGAGAGGTATAAAGGCCATTTTTTCATCAGTGCCTGGTTAAAGCAGGAACGTGCAAAACCTTTGATGCTTTCATCTGTGTTGTACATGGCCAGTGCCACGCCGTCGCCTTTGAAATTGTATACTTCAAACTCCTGTACGGTACCGTCTTCCCCTTCAAACTTAACAGTCAGCTTGCCTTTCCCTTTTGTAACAAAATCTGTTGCACGGTATTGGTCGCCGAATGCATGACGCCCGATGCAGATAGGTGCTGTCCAGTTGGGTACCAGGCGTGGTACATTGGAACAAACGATCGGCTCACGGAAAACAGTACCGTCAAGAATATTGCGGATGGTGCCATTCGGGCTCTTCCACATTTGTTTCAGGTTGAATTCTTTTACGCGCTGCTCATCAGGTGTAATGGTAGCACATTTAATACCTACACCATGTTCTTTGATGGCGTTGGCAGCATCTACAGTTACCTGGTCATTCGTTTGGTCGCGGTGCTCAACTCCGAGGTCATAGTATTTAATAGATACATCAATATAAGGAAGGATCAGTTTTTCTTTGATGAATTTCCAGATGATTCTTGTCATTTCATCTCCGTCCAGCTCTACCACCGGATTTGCTACTTTGATTTTTTGTGCCATGGATATATTGCTTTTGGTTGATTGTAAAACGGGGCAAATGTACATTAAATGATGGTATCAGCGATCTCTAAACATTGACAACCAGTACCGGTATATGGAGGGCATGCCGTACCCCTTCAATGGTCTCACCGAAAATATAATCTTTGAGCCCGCTGTGCCTGTGGGCTCCCATGACCAGCAGGTCTGCCCGGGATTCTTTGACGATGCGGATGATCTCAGTTACCCGGTTGCGGTAGCCTAATATGGTATCAACCGTATAGCCCATTTGTTGCAGCTGCTTTGCATATGCCTGGAGCCTGTCCCGGTCGCGCCGGGTTTCATCATCGTCACTGGCTTCGCCAAAATAACTGGCAGAGGGACTTTCAACCACGTGCAGGAGAATATAACTGACTGCCTTTTTACCCTGTGTAACAGCATGGGCGATGAGTTGTTCATCGGATGGTGAGAAATCGAGTGAAACGGCAATCCTTTCTGTAGGTTTGATTTGAAGGTTTTGCAGGCTGATCATATCTCCGTGTATGGCTGCAGTATGACGTTTCAGCCGGCGCCTGCGTACTATCGGTAAAAAGGTCATCACAAGGAACAGGCAAGTAAAAGCAATGATCAGCAGGGCCAGGAGGATTTTCCAAACCCATATTCCGTTCGCTTCAAATACTTTTATAGACATTTCAGCTATTAATTTCACATTCAGGAATACGAGTACCATCGCTACTAACCAGGCTGCAATCTTCGTCCATAGTGAAATAGCGAACGCTCCCATTGTCTCCCTGTCGCTGACAAAATGGATCAGGGGTATTACTGCGAATCCTAATTGCAGGCTCAGCAATACCTGGCTCAGGATCAGCAGGTCATCTACTTTTTTATCACCAAAAACTACGATCACTATCACGGCCGGTATAATTGCAACCAGTCTTGTAAGCAACCTGCGCAACCAGGGATTCAGGCGAAGTTTAAGGTACCCTTCCATTACGATCTGGCCCGCCAGTGTTCCGGTAACAGTAGAACTTTGTCCCGCTGCAATCAGTGCCACAGCAAAAAGAATCGGCGCCAGGTGTGTGCCCAATAAGGGCTGCAGTAATTGGTGAGCGTCTTCGATCCTGGCCACATGCGTGTTCCCGGTTGTAAAAAAGACGGTAGCTGCCAGTATCAGTATAGCGGCGTTCACCAAAAAAGCCGCATTGAGTGCAACAAAACTGTCTACAAAGTTATATTTAATAGCCCGCCTGATCCCCTTTTGATCTGTACTGATTTTCCTGGTTTGAACAAGTGCTGAATGCAGGTACAGGTTATGCGGCATAACAGTGGCGCCAATGATGCCAACAGCGATATAAAGCGATTCATTACTGAGTGCCGACGGTACGAACCCTGTAACCACCTGGCTCAACTGGGGTTTTGCCAGGAGCAATTCGAACAGGAATGAAAATCCGATGGTAGCAACCAGGGCAATAATAAATGCTTCCATCCTCCTGATGCCATAACGTTGCAACAGCAGGAACAGAAAGGTGTCCAGCACCGTTATAATGGTGCCCCATAATAAGGGCATGCCGGTTAATAAGTGTATGCCGATCGCCATTCCCAATACCTCGGCAAGATCCGTGGCTGCGATAGCCAATTCTGCAAGGATGTATAAAGAGAAATTAACAAAAGACGGATACGCTTCGCGACTGGCCTGGGCAAGATCGCGCCTGCGCACGATTCCCAAACGTGCACTCAGGCTCTGGAGCAGCAACGCCATAAGATTACTCATGAGCAATACCCAGATCAGCTGGTAACCGAATTTAGATCCGCCCTGTAAGTCGGTAGCCCAGTTGCCCGGATCCATGTATCCTACGCTTACCAGGTAGGCCGGGCCCATATAAGCTAATATCCGCTTCCACCCTTTCCGCGGAATGGTGGTATCTACCGTTTCATGTACTTCACTCAACGATTGCGCTGTATACACTCTTTCCACCATTAGCCTAAGATTATAATTTAGTCAAATCTAAATTAATTATTTTATTAAAAACCGTTCCTTCAAAAACACTTCATACGAAACACTTACATTTATAGCATGAAAAACTGGTTACCCTGCATTTTATTGTTGTGTTTATATGCCTGCAAAGAAAAAAAGAGCGATCTTTCTGGTGATACCCCCATTAAAGCTGCCGATTTCATAGCAGCCTTCCCTAAACTCACTTCCAATTTTATTGTTTCGGATACCAATCTCGTCAGCAAATCAGATACTACTGTAATTGGGCTCAAAGCGCTGACACAATTCGTTCCTGATAGTGCATTAACTATGCTACCTGGGAAGGATAAAAAAATGGTCATCCGCCCTGTTGGCCTAATTGAAAAAGAAAAAGAGAATTACCTGCTTGTCAATTTTGAGTGGCGTAATAAAAGCAAACTTGTGGTTTTTGTGTTTGACAAGAAAACGAAGTTCCTTGGCGGAAAAGAGCTACTGTCAAATGATAATAATGATGGGTATATCCATTCCGTTTCCATCAACAGGGAACCCACGTTCATCCTCAGTAAAGAAAAGATGGGGAAGGATAATATTATCCAGTTTTCGCGTACCGGATGGGTTTACAACAATGCCGGTATTTTTATGGTCGTGATCAATGATTCAAATGAAGGGAGCAGAAAATTAACTGTCATTAACCCGATAGACACTTTGCCGCGCAAAAACAAACACAGCGGTGATTATGTGCAGGATAAAAAGAATTATGTTTCAGTACGGGATGGTAAAAATGTGAATACCTACCTGTTTTTTGTTCATTTTGAAAAAAATGATGGAAGCTGTATTGGAGAATTAAAAGGGCAATTAAAAATGACAGGAGCCAATACCGGTCAGTTTACAGCAAACGGCGATCCCTGTGTCATAGACTTTGTCTTTGAAGGAAATGTGTTAAAGATTAAAGAGGGAGGCAGTTGCGGTAACCACAGGGGTATCAAATGCTTCTTTGATGACAGTTTCCGGAAGAAAAGGGAAACAAGGTCTGTGAAAAAAAGTAAAGCATAGCAGGCGCTGCTTGCCGCTGCCATTCCAACATATCCTATAGCTGATCCAGGTATCCTCTTTTATTTGTTTATCACCCAAATCAATGTGTAAAAAATACATTTTATAAAAATACTCCTATATTGCGAGCGTCAATTCTTACAATAAATCAGATTTATGAGTTTCAAAAATTACCATGTCCCTTACCAGATTAATGAACAGTATGCAAAAAAAGCGGCTTATTTTTCGATGGAATTTGCCATTCACCAGCCTTTAAAAATATACAGCGGCGGTCTTGGCTTCCTGGCAGGATCTCATTTGCGCAGCGCCTATGAACTGCGCCAGAACATGATCGGCATAGGTATTTTGTGGAAATATGGTTATTACGACCAGACACGCAACCAGGATCAGACGCTGCAGGTTACATTCATGGAAAAAAGCAACAGTTTCCTGGAAGATACCCATATAAAGTTTCAGATCCTTATTCATGACCACCCGGTTTGGGTAAAAGCTTATTACCTGCATCCTGATACTTTCAACAGCGCTCCGCTGTTCCTTTTAAGCACAGATCTGCCGGAAAATGACTATGTATCGCAAACCATTACGCATCGCCTGTATGATGCCAATGTAGCCACCAAAGTGGCGCAGTTTATTTTGCTGGGCGTTGGTGGCGCCAAACTGATAGACGAGATCGGCTTTAACCCTGACGTGTACCACCTCAATGAAGCGCATGGTATTTCGTCTGCCTTTTACCTGCTGAATAAATTCAAGAATGTTGAGAAAGTAAGGGAGCGCCTGGTCTTCACCACACACACCCCGGAAGAAGCAGGCAATGAAAAGCATGATATTTATCTCTGTCATAAAATGAGCTATTTCTGCGGCCTGAGTGTTGACGAAGTGCGTAAGCTCACCGGTATTCAGGACGACCAGTTCAATCATTCCCTTGCAGCCCTCCGTTTCGCCCGTAAGGCCAATGGTGTTTCCGCATTACATGGTCATGTAAGCAGGGAAATGTGGAAATCATATGAGGGTATTTGCCCCATCACTTCCATCACCAATGCCCAGAACTGGCGTTACTGGTCAGACAAGCAATTGTTCAGGGCCATGGAAGAAGGCAACGACTTTGCTTATGACGACAGGAAAAAATACCTGAAGAAAAGATCCTTTGAGATCGTCGCAGACCAAACGGGCAAGATCTTTGATCCGAATGTTTTAACCATTGTATGGGCCAGGCGCTTCGCAGGCTATAAACGTGCTGATATGCTGACCTATGATATGGAGCGTTTTGAACAGTTGCTGAACAATCCCAAATACCCTGTGCAGATCATTTGGGCTGGTAAACCCTACCCTCTTGATTACCCCGCCATCTCACAGTTCAATAACTTAGTTCACCTGAGCAAGAATTATAAGAATGTAGCAGTACTTATTGGCTATGAACTCGCACTGAGCAAGCGGTTGAAACAGGCTGCTGATGTGTGGCTGAACAACCCACGCGTGCCGCGCGAAGCTTCTGGCACCAGCGGTATGACAGCTGCCATGAACGGCGCTGTAAACTTTTCCACTGATGATGGATGGATACCTGAATTCATCAACCATGGAAACAATGGTTTCGTGGTTCCAAAAGCTGATTATGCAAATATGACGGTGCATGACCAGGATGAATATGACCTAAACAAACTGTACGAGATCCTGGAGCAGCAGATATTGCCCATCTATTACGATAATTTTGATACCTGGAGGCAGATCATGAAGAATGGCATGAGAGATGTGCGCTTTCAGTTCGACAGTAACCGGATGGCGCATGAGTACTATGACCTCATGTACAAGTAAGCGTGCATTAAACTTTCGCACGCTATCTTTGTGATAGAGCAAAGCATATTCTATGCACAATAAGATTGTGGTTGCAATAACAGGTGCCAGTGGATCGGTATATGCGAAGGTATTACTGGATAAGCTGGTGCTGCTGAAAGAGCAATATGATGAGGTCGGGATCGTTATGAGCAAGAATGCGCAGGAAGTATGGCACATGGAATTGGGGAACGAGCAATACCTGGACTACCCTTTCCGCTATTTTGACAAATACGATTTCAACGCACCCTTTGCTTCCGGATCTGCGCGCTACAATATCATGATCGCAGCGCCATGCAGCATGGGTACCCTTGGGCGTATTGCCGGTGGTATCAGTGATGATCTTATTACACGTGCTGCCGATGTGATCCTGAAAGAAAGGCGCAGGCTGATACTAATGGTGCGTGACACGCCTTACAATCTCATTCACATTAAAAATATGGAAACGGTGACATTAGCCGGTGCAATCGTCTGCCCGGCTTCCCCTTCTTTTTACAGTAAACCAGCAACCATTGAAGCGGCCGCAGCTACCGTCATTGACAGGGTGCTTGACCTGGCGGGACTTGAAATAAATGCATACCGGTGGGGAAACAAATAGGGTGCTTTATTTATCCTTTTCCATCCTTGCTTTTAGGAAATCACTAACCAGGTAACTGATCAGTTTGCCCGTGTTTGTATTGGTTCTGCCGTCTGAGAGTTGAGCGGCGCCCTCACAAATGTGCAGGTAAGCTACCCTGCAGTCTATCGACGCAAAGTTGATGAACTGACGGGCCTGGTTAAGGGTAACACCTGCGGGGCCTGTTGCACTGCTTAAGACTTCTTCAACCGAATCAAGATCAAGTTCTATACCACATAAAGTATCTTCTGTAAAACCGGTTGCATGGCTTACTGCTTCCAAAAAGCTGTATTTTTCATGGACAAAAATATCTTCGTAAGTAATGCAATCTACAAACGGGTTGTTCACAATATCCATCCAGGCATTCTGCGGCAAATAATTCTCATGCAACCCTATGACACAATATTTCTCTAAGTATCCATCAGCTTCGGCATAGGTAAACCCATTACCGCTGTGACGTCCTTCCATGGGCCTGAAATCGGCATGCGCATCCAGGTTAATCGCATTGATCTGGGCAATGGGGATCACCCCGGCCTTATAGAATCCTTTGGCTGCCCCCTTGATGCAGGGATATGAATTATTATGCCCGCCACCAATGACAATGGGTACCTTTTTATTCTGCGTGATCATGTGGATCAATTGTTCCACTTCATCGTCTATCGTATTCACAGCGTGCCTGAATGCAGCAAGCCTTTCATCAAAACCAGGTGCATGGTGTTCTATCAGTTGTTCAATCCCCGAAAAATCGAAATGCCCGAGTAACAACACATCATTCCCTGCCAGGAAATCATTGCTTTGTATGTTCAAAAATGATTGTAAAAAAGGCACCCATGCAGAATCGGCACCACCTATTCCCAGGTTGGCTTTGACACCAATGTCTTCAGGAATACCAAACAGAACAAACGGAGCAGTTGACTGTTGCAGCGAGGCTTCTAACGCATGCATATTCTCCAAAACCTTCACCCTTTCACCCAGCTTGGTTTCAAAACGACGTATCCTTGTAAGGGATAATACGTCCTGCTTGTTGTAAAATTTAAAATGTTGCATACTGCATGGTTTTTATAGTTGCTGTTTATAAAAGAACATACCTGCCATTAGCAGCAATAAAACAGATGGCCCCCTGAGTTAAATTAAGCTATTCAACCGAAAGCGGAAAATCACTTTTCGATAAAAGAGCCATTGATCATCACCCGGTCTATTAACTGTGAACCAAAAGCATAAGGCAGGTAAGCGAGGGAAGGAATGGGTTTTGTTAACAACAAACTGGCTTTTTTACCAACTGTTATGCTGCCTAATTCCTCTCCAAGTTCCATGGCGTAAGCGCCATTCAGAGTTGCAGCGTTGATGGCCTCCTCGGGGAGCAGTTTCATTTGTATGCAGCTCATAGATACAACTACATTCATATTTCCACTTGGGCTCGACCCGGGATTATAATCAGATGCGAGCGCTATGGCACAACCGGCATCCAGCAACTGGCGGGCTGGCTGAAAGGGCATACGCAAAAAGAAAGCCGCAGTAGGTAATAAAGTCCCGATTGTTTGTGACCCGGCAAGGACTGCAATAGCATTTGCATCCATCGTTTCAAGATGATCCACCGTCAATGCTCCCAATGCCACTCCCGCTTGTACCCCACCCGACAGATGCAATTGATTGGCATGTATCTTGGGTCTTAGCCCAACAGCGATGCCTGCTTTACAAATTGTGATGGTTTCTTCCGGGCTAAAAAAGCCTTCTTCACAAAACACATCAATATAATCTGCCAGCTGCTCACTGGCAATAACCGGTAACATTTCATTAATAATGAGATCAATATATTGCTGATGATTGTCTTTATATTCCAATGGATAAGTATGTGCACCCAAAAAACTGGCCTTAATGGGTATGGGTGCTATTGCTTTTAGCCGTTTGATCACCCGCAGCATCTTCAGTTCTCCTTCAACAGTCAGTCCATAGCCGCTTTTAATTTCCACAGCGCCGGTGCCCATGCGGATCATCTCCTGCAAACGCAACCAGGCTTGTTCAAAAAGGCTGTCTTCCGTGGTATCATTCAGCTTCCTGGCAGAATTTAAAATACCACCGCCTTTGGCTGCAATGGCAGCATAGCTCAATCCTTTTATTTTATCTACAAATTCGTCTTCCCTGCTTGCAGCAAAAACCAGGTGCGTATGACTGTCGCACCAGGCAGGCAGTACAAGCCTTCCGTCTGCATCAATGGTCTGGTCGGCATGGAGTTGTTGTGCCGCCATGTCTTTCATTTCGCCAAAAGCTGCCATGACCTGATCCTCAATCACTAAGAATGCATTTTCAAGGCAGGGCAGATCAGCCAGTTCAATCCCTCTTAATACATGATATTCATTCCGCACATTGACCAGGCACTTGATATTAGTAATGAGCGTACGCATAATGCAAGCAAATTAACCAGATTATCTTTGCCAAACAACCTGTTGGCACACTTAAAAAGAATGTTGTACATTGCGGGTATCCAAATGAATCATTGTACGACCATATCATTGCTTACCGCACATTTCGCATGGATGTACCGCGGTCTCAACCCGATGCCCGACCATTAAGTACCAGCGGCTAAAAATCTGACTGCATTATTTCATTCTTTTCACTAATACAAACATGTATGGATCATACATTATCTGTTACCTCCGAAATAGGTACCCTAAAACGTTTATTGGTGCATAGTCCTGATAGCGGGCTCGGCAAAGTAGTGCCTTCCAAAGCACAGGATTGGCTGTTTGAAGATATTGTGCATCTTGATACGATCAGGAAAGACGAATACGATTACTATACCAAAATATTGCTCTATTTTCTTGATCCGGAAAAGATCAAGGGAAAGCTGAACAGCATAGACACGGAAACAGCAAAGCGCGCTTTTTACAAACCGGAAAATGACCAGTTCTTTCGCTCCGATAAAGTGATCGAATTGCAATGGCTGCTTGCAGAAGTATTGCAGGATCATGATATCAGGGTAAAACTGGTCGCATCTGTATGCGCTATTGAGGGATGTACCTACCAGGCACAAAAAGAGCTGCTGGACTATACACCTGTGGAACTGGCCAAAACTTTTATTTCGGGCACGTCCTCCACAGCCTCGGGGAAGCAATTATTGTTTGCGCCGATTCCTAATTTTATTTTTACACGGGATATTGGTATCACTATCAAGAATTACGTATTGCTGAATAAGCCTGCTAAAAAAGCACGCACACGGGAAGCTTTATTGGCTAAATACATTTTTTTTAATCACCCCTTTTTTACTGCATGGCAGGGAAATATTATCGAACTGGCCGACTCTAACCATAGTTTTTTACTACCAAAAGATGATGATGATAAGAAGATCACCCTGGAAGGCGGCGACATTATGGTTGTCAGTGACAATCACTTATTAGTAGGCATTAGTGAAAGAACCTCTTCAGAAGCTGCTGTTCATGTTACCAACCTGATGTTTGAGAAAGGTATTGTGGAGAAAGTCACCATCGTTAAAATACCCAAGAAAAGGGATTACATGCATATTGATACCGTGTTTACACAGGTGAAAAGGGATGTATGGGTCATGCTTGGAAATTTCTCCCGTAAAACGGTGAAGCATGAATCGGCCAACACGATTGAACGGGTGCTTGATATTAAAAAAGAAGAAAAAATAAGGATCCTCCAATTCCATAAACAACAACCCAATAACCCTGTTGTATTTGAAAGCCTGGAAGACCTGTTAACGGATATCAGTAAAAACGACCTGCATTGTGAAGGGCCAGTACATTTCATTTTTTCCGGCAACAACGAATTCCCTTACAATGCACGTGAACAATGGACAGATTCCTGCAACCTGCTGGCATTAAAAGAAGGTGTGGTATTAGGTTACGACAGGAATGACAAAACAATTGAAGCCTTCCGCAGCGCCGGGTTCAGTATCATTCATGTAAAAGAATTGTTAGCGCAACTGGAAGCAGGGATAGCTTCAGTCAATACCATCAGGGATACCCTCATACTCATGCCTTCTGCTGAATTATCAAGAGCACGGGGCGGGTTCCATTGCATGAGCATGCCCCTATGGCGCGAACCTCTATCACACTAAAGACTACCCGATGCAACACAGCGAACATATTTTAATGATCAAACCGGTGCGGTTTGATTTCAATGCGGAAACTGCCGTTAACAACAGTTTCCAGGTCAAGGGAAATGACGCGGCCATACAAGAAAAGGCAGCGACAGAATTTGAACATTTTATTGCTGCCCTCACTGCCAACGGAATAGATGTTACCGTAGTAAAAGATACACCTGAACCACATACACCTGATTCCATTTTCCCCAATAACTGGATATCTTTTCACAGTAATGGTACTGTTTGCCTGTACCCTATGTTTGCAATCAACCGCAGAATGGAACGGAAAGCACAGGTGCTTGATGCTGTCAGTCAAAAATTTGAAATAAAGTCAACGATCGACTTTACGAGCTATGAAAATGACCAGCTCTTTCTGGAAGGAACAGGCAGCATGGTATTGGATCGTGACCATAAGATAGCTTATGCATGCTTATCGCCCAGAACCGACCAAAAAATATTGACCGACTGGTGCCACCGTTTAGGATACAAGCCTGTTAGCTTTACAGCTGCAGACCAACATGGCAATCCGATTTATCATACCAATGTCATGATGTGTGTAGCAGATCACTTTGCAGTCATCTGTCTTGACGCTATTGCTGACAGTTCAGAACGGGCGCTGGTGATCGATACCCTTAAAAGCACAGGCAAGCAAATCGTTGCGATCAATTTTGAGCAGATGAACCACTTTGCGGGAAATATGCTGCAGGTACATAACAAGGAAGGGAAGACATTCCTGGTCATGTCATCACAGGCCTTTTACAGTCTTACCAAAGCGCAGGTACAACAATTAGAACAATACAACCCTATCATACATACTGACATCACTACTATCGAAACCAATGGTGGCGGCAGTGCGAGGTGTATGATGGCGGAAGTCTTTCTGCCACTAAAATAAAAAACAGCGCCTTACCCCTTCCTCGAACCCAACAGGGTCATAGCCAAGCTCACGAACCGCTTTGTCAATTTTCAACCCAGATCGCTTAGCCCTTCTTACCGGTTCAGGAAAAGTATCAGCGGTAACCGGCTCAATCAGCGTACTGTCCAATTGCAAAACGCTGGCAACAGTCAGCGCCATTTCGTATGGTGAAATGATATTTTTCCCTGCCAGGTGGTAAACACCTTTGACCCGCCCTGCGATCAGTTGTGTAATCCCTTTGCACAGGTCTTCTACATAAGTAGGTGTTCTCAATTGGTCAGTCACCACTTTAATAGATTTCCGCTGTTCCAGGTTGTCTTTTATCCAGTGTAAAAAGCTTGGGCGCATACCTTCCCAGCATCTGCCATAAATAAATACGGGCCTTGCAATAGCATAATCTATCCCGCTTTTCATTACCAATGCTTCAGCCATCAATTTGCTTTCTCCATAGAAATTCAAAGGAGCCGGAACATCGGCTTCACTATGAGGACCGTTCTCACCGAAGATGAAATCCGTAGATATATAAATTACATATATATTATTTTTTTTGGCTACATCGACCAGGTATTGCGTGGCATCGACATTATGCCGGATACATTTTTTTTTATCATTATTACACTCATCAGGCTTGCTCAGGGCAGCTGCATGAACAATAGCAACCGGTTTTATTGCTTCAACAAATGCAGTAATTTCACGAACACTTGTTAGTTCAACAGAATGGTAACAAATATTTTTTGCAACAGGTATCCGTCTTTCGCCACGGGATACTGCATGAACCTCAAATCCTTTATCAGCAAGGAATATAGATAAATGCTGACCCAAAAAACCGTTAGCACCTGTTACAATTATTTTCATATCGCAAGTTTAACAAAATAAGCAATACAGTACCAGAACTTGGCATTTACTTTCAAATGCTTACTTTTGAGACTCCGTGTAGCTGATACACTCCTGAATCACACATCGGACCAAACCTTAAAAACCAAACGTCGCATTAAAGAAGAATTGCATAACTACAATGTCTGTTAAAAAAGTAACCAAAATTGGCGTTCTGACTTCTGGTGGAGATGCACCAGGCATGAACGCTGCCGTTAGAGCTGTTGTTAGAACCGGTATTTATCATGGACTCGATGTTTTTGGAATCGTACGCGGGTACAGTGGTATGATTGATGATGATATCTACCAAATGGATTCGCGTTCAGTAGCCAATATTATTCAACGGGGTGGAACAATCCTGAAAACGGCCCGCAGTAAAGATTTCTTTGAGCCGGAGGGTCGTAAAAAAGCCTATGACAACCTGAAGAAAAGAGGTATTGACGGGTTAGTGATCATTGGAGGCGATGGCAGCTTCCGGGGCGCCCAGAAATTCAGTAATGAATTCGATATCCCCTGCATTGGACTTCCCGGTACCATTGACAAGGATATTGCCGGCAGCGATTTCACCATCGGCTTTGATACTGCCGTGAACACAGCTGTGGAAGCCATTGACAAGATCCGTGATACTGCTGATGCGCATGATCGCCTTTTTATTGTAGAAGTAATGGGACGTGATGCCGGATATATTGCCTTGCACAGCGGTATTGCAACGGGTGCAGAGAATATCCTCATCCCCGAAACCAAAACTGATATGGAAGAATTGGTTTTATCGCTTACTGAAAAATCAAAAAGGAAAAAATTAGTTAACCTTGTTGTGGTAGCCGAAGGTGATGAATATGGTGGTGGCAATGAAGTAGCGGCCCTTATCAAAAACAGGTTGCCACAGGCCGATGTACGTGTTTGTATCCTCGGACATATCCAGCGTGGCGGCTCCCCTACCTGTCTTGACAGGCTTATTGCCAGTCGCATGGGTTACCATGCGGTAGAGTGCCTCCTGACAGGCAAATACAATGTAATGGTAGGTATTGTGAATAATAAACTGCATTACACACCATTGGACAATGCCATCAAAGCCAAACAAAAAATATCTGATGACTGGTTAAAGATTGTAAAGATCCTTGCCAGTTAATGCTGTAAACTAAACTTAATTACTAACGGAGTAACCCCCCAATCATCTGAACATGTCAAAGAACATCGATAAATACCTGCATAAGAATATGGATAAGCAGGCGGGTCTTGAGCACGTGAATCATCGTACCAAGATTGTTGCCACAGTGGGCCCTGCCTGTGATAGTTATGAAAAGCTGTTAGAGCTTGTCCAGGCCGGCGTGAACGTTTTCCGCCTGAATTTTTCGCATGGAAGCCACGAAGACAAAGCAAAAATCATAGAACATATTCGCAACATCAATAAAACCCAGCCTTACAATATTTCCATTCTTGGCGACCTGCAAGGCCCCAAACTAAGGGTTGGAGAAATTGAAAACAATGCTTTGGAAGTAAAAGTGGGTGATATTCTCACTTTTACCAATGAAAAATGTATTGGCACCCTTGAAAAAATCTATGTCTCCTATCCCAATCTTGCCGGGGACGTTGTGCTTGGTAATATTATCCTGATCGATGATGGCAAATTAGAAGTGAAAGTTGTCAGCATTGAAAAAAACGGGGATGTAAAAGTAGTAGTAACACTGGGTGGTATCCTGTCTTCTAAAAAAGGCATCAACCTGCCCGATACCAAAATATCTCTTCCTGCTTTAACAGAAAAAGACCTTATTGACCTTGCTTTTGTCATTGAACAGCAGTGCGACTGGGTGGCATTGAGCTTTGTACGCAGTGTAGATGATATCGTCATCTTAAGAAGCAAACTGAAAGAAAAGAACAGCAAAACCAAGATTATTGCTAAAATTGAAAAGCCGGAAGCATTGACCCATATACGTGATATCATTGTTGAGAGTGATGGCATCATGGTGGCGCGCGGCGACCTGGGTGTTGAATTACCTGTTGAACAAATACCGCTGATCCAGAAAGAGCTCATTCGTAAATGTATCCACAGGGCTAAGCCTGTTATTGTTGCCACCCAGATGATGGAAAGCATGATTGACCGTGTAAAACCCAACCGTAGTGAAATCACAGACGTGGCCAACGCGGTATTGGAAGGCGCCGATGCAGTAATGTTAAGCGGTGAAACGGCAACTGGCCAGCACCCGGCCCTTGTAGTGGAAACCATGCGCAAGATCATCCTTGAAGTAGAACGGAAGGAGTACCGTTATAATCGTTCAGAAGACCTGAAACCTCAACCCCATTCCCCATCCTTCCACAGTGATGCGATCTGTTACAATGCGTGCAAAATATCCGAAGATGTGGAAGCCAAAGCGCTGATTGGTATGACACAAAGTGGTTACACGGCATTTACACTGAGCAGCTTCCGTCCGTCTTCTCCTTTATACATTTTTACCAAAGAAAAAACACTGGTCAACCAGTTAAGTCTGAGCTGGGGTGTGAGGGCCTTCTACTATGCAGAAGAAGACAGCCTGGATGATATCATACACGACCAGATCAACATCCTGAAAGAAAGGGGATTTGTGAACACGGATGACGTAGTAGTCAATACAGGAAGCACACCCGTTCACCTGCATTTACCAACCAATATCATCAAGATCACCAAAGTTGAATAACACTATATCCATACAAACAGATAGATGAACTGCAAAAGGTTCCCGGTTTTTCGGGGGCCTTTTTGCTTTACTAACAACTGTTTTCACCTATGCAAACGATTGACCTATTATTCGCATTTCTTTCTCATCAGCAAAAGAGCTTGTACTTTAGCGGAACCATTTAAAACAACCAACTTAATGAAAAAACAATTGCTCGCTTTT
>JBHAFM010000004.1:0-7409 GCA_041856175.1 Sediminibacterium sp. | reverse complement strand
GTGCCTGCCAATCCGCACAATGTAAAATACCTGCAGACAAAGCGCGATAAGTTAGGGCATGAGATATTGGGGAATGATTTTTGATTTCTCACCTATGGTGATACCCCGGCTCATTCTCTTCCTTTTCCTTTTCTTTTTCGTAAGCCTTGATGATGGACTTAACAAGTTTATGGCGAACCACGTCTTCTTCGTTGAGTTCAATATGCGCAATGCCATCAATACTTTTTAAGATACGTGTGGCTTTCTCAAGACCGCTTCGCTGGTTGCGGGGCAGGTCTATCTGGGTAGGATCGCCGGTGATGATGGCTTTAGCATTGGCGCCAATACGGGTAAGGAACATCTTCAACTGCAGGTCGTTCGTATTCTGCGCCTCATCCAGGATAATAAAGGCATTGTCAAGCGTACGTCCGCGCATATAAGCCAAAGGCGCAATTTCAATTGTGCGTGTACTCATATAATAACCGAGCTTATCGGCTGGTATCATATCATCCAGCGCATCATATAAGGGACGCAGGTAGGGATCGATCTTTTCTTTCAGGTCGCCGGGAAGAAAACCAAGGCTTTCCCCCGCTTCAACAGCCGGCCTGGTTAAAATGATTTTTTTAACCACCTTATTTTTCAAAGCCCGAACAGCCAATGCCACCGCAGTATAGGTTTTACCGGTACCGGCAGGACCTATCGCGAACACGATATCGTTCCGGTCAGCTGCGTGTACCATTTTTTTCTGGTTCTGGGTTCGGGCCCGTACTGTTTTGCCATTCGGGCCAAAGACAAGCACATCATTGGGGTGACTGTCAACAAAATTGTCTACTGTTTCCGCATCATCCCCGCCCAATATCTGCTCAAAATAATTTTCACTGAGGTGGCCATTTCTTTCAAGATACTGGATGATCAGGTCTATTTTTTCCTTAGCCGATTCAATCTGCTCAGGAGCACCGCTCAGTTTCATCTGTGTTCCGCGTGAAAGGATCTTTAATAAAGGGAATTTCTTTCGCAGCAGGTCTAACTTTCCGTTGTTTACGCCAAAAAATTCAATGGGATTAACGGTCTCGAGGTTAATAATAGCTTCTGTCAATCTGTTACAGTTTAATGTTTGACGGAATAGGTTTCATACTTACCCTTACATCCATTTCAAATTTAACTGGATATAACTATCAAATCCTAATATTTGTTATACACAGGATGTGAATAGGTAAAATTATAACGCTTTCAGGGCTGCAATTGTTTTAACAGGATCTTCTGATCTGAAAACTGTATTGCCTGCTACCAATACATCGGCACCGACGTGCAGGATAGCAGCAGCATTTTGTAAGGTTACCCCTCCATCAATTTCTATCAGTGTGGGAAGGTTTTTTTCCCTGATCATGTGTTTCAGGGCGCGGATCTTATCAATAGTATGTGGAATGAATTGCTGGCCGCCAAATCCCGGATTCACACTCATTAAGCAAACCAGGTCAATATCAGGCAACACATCGCTCAGAAAATTGACAGGTGTATGCGGGTTCAGCGCTACGCCTGCACGCATGCCAAGGCTTTTGATTTGTTGCAGGTTGCGGTGCAGGTGCGGGCAGGCTTCTATATGTACAGTGAGGATATCAGCGCCTGCCTTTTTAAAGGCTTCGGCATAATTACCCGGCTCCTGTATCATCAGGTGCACGTCACAGATCTTTTTGGTGGCTTTGCGGATATGCTCTATTACAGGCAGCCCAAAGCTGATATTAGGAACAAAACTGCCATCCATTACATCGAGATGAAACCAGTCGGCCTGGCTTTCATTCAGCATCTCACAATCCTGCTGCAGGTTCAGGAAGTTGGCGCTCAATAGAGACGGGGCAATGATGGGCATGTTATTTTATTTTGAAAGTGCAAAACTATTCTAATTATTGTTAGTCCACCCCCAGTTTTTTTAAAGCCGCAATAGCTTCCGGGATATTGGGGTCGAGCATAAGCGATGCCTGGTAGTTTTTAATAGCTTCCGGTTTATTGTTCAGCGCTTCATAGCATTTGGCCTGCCAGTAATAGGCATCTGCATAGGTATTTTTTACGGTTGCAGCAGTTTTAAAAATGTGTAATGCTTCTGTTATTTTTTTATCATCATAATAAACAAACCCTTTTTCCATATAGGCTTCCATATAAGTATAATCATTGGCAATACAACGGTTAAAATAGCCGATAGCCTTTTGGGAATGACCGGTCCTTGCATAATAAATGCCACTGATAAAACTAAGATGTGCAGTATATTCCCTGCCCAGCCGGAGGGTTTCTACCTGTTGACAAAGCTGCAATGCACGGTTGTCTTTTTGTTCTGCATATAAATTGGCCATGGCCAGCAAAGCATCGGGCGATGCATAGATGCGCGCGGCATAATGGTAAGACTTCAGGGCGCCACTGGTATCTTTGATGTGCTCCTGCACCTGTGCTTTACGATACCAAAGGCCAAAATTCAGGCTGTCTTTTGTAATCAGTGAATCCAGCTGTGCAAGTGCCGGCCGGTAACCGCCTGCACTGTCCAGCGCATCCACCAACTTTAACCGCAGCCCCACACTGTCGGGATAATGGGCTACGCTTTTGTATAGTAATGTAACTGCAGCAGGTATTGCTTCTTTTTTAGCAGCAGGTTGGTCAGCAGATGAACCGGGCGTTTTGTCTTTATTGCTGTTGCATGCGAGGAGCAGGATTGCCAGGAGAAATAAGTGCCATTGTTTCATGGGGCGAAATTAGTATTTAGGCATTAGGAATGATGACCCGGGTTGGTAATTTGCGTTACTTTGCAGCAATTAAAATCAATTATTATGCAAACAGGCCTGGTACACTTACACAATTTTATGCGTTGGGTTATTCTGATCTTGTTGCTGGTCTCTATATTCAAAGCTTATGCAGGATGGAAAGGGAAGAAAGCATTTACTGCGGGTGACAGGAAAACATGGTTGTTTACACTGATCAGTGCACACCTTACTTTATTGATAGGATTATACCAGGTAGCATTTGGCCGTTATGGTATGTTTAATTCCAATGTACACCTGCCGGAAGGTGACACTGTCATGAAGAATAAATTCTTCCGCTTCTTCTGGATCGAACATCCTGTTGCCATGATCCTTGCAATCATATTCATCACACTTGGTTATGGGATGGCTAAAAAAACGGTCAGTGATGAAGTGAAATACAGGAAAGCATTCCTCTTTTTTTTAATTGCGCTGTTACTGATACTGGCAGCTGTGCCCTGGCCTTTCAGGGGTGCAGACATTGGCAGACCGTTGTTTCCCGGAATGAATTGATTTAAAAGATAACACCTTACGAAAAGCCGCTCTTTAAAAAACTGCGGCTTTTTTTATGGACTAAATTTTCGTAGCTTTAGGTACAGATTGCCACTTATGCCATTCCACAGAAACTTCACGTACTGGATTGATAAAAGGGTATGGAAATATTATTTCCTGATGCTCACATTACAGTTGGGTCTATAAGCAGTTGCCCGCAGACCAACCATCTCCATTTTACACATTTAACCAACCACAGTATGCCTCACTATCACACCCTGGGAACCATCCCGCATAAACGTCATACCCAGTTTCGTAAACCAGACGGGTCCTTGTATTCAGAACAATTGTTTTCTACCGAAGGATTCAGTAACGATTATTCCTTATTGTACCACACCTGGCCGCCCACGCAGATCATCGGTACAGATGAACCGGTAGATGTAATGGCAAAAGCAGCGGAAGAAAAAATGCTGAAACACCGGAGCTTTGACGGCTTTAAGATCAGGCCTGAAGCTGACTTTCTGCAAAGCAGGAAAACAGTGTTGATAAATAATGATTGTCATATTGTACTGGCTGCACCGCAACAGAGCATGCACAATTATTACTACAAAAATGCGGATGCCGATGAGATCATTTTTGTACATGAGGGAAGCGGTACGGTTACCACGCAATATGGCCAGCTTGATTTTCGCTATGGTGATTACCTTGTTATTCCACGCGGCACTATTTACCAATTGCGTTTTGACAATACTGCCAACCGCCTGTTCATAGTGGAAAGCTTCAGCCCGGTCCGTTATCCAAGGCGTTACCAGGGCCCGTATGGTCAGCTCCTGGAACATGCCCCTTACTGCGAACGGGATATCCGTACCCCGCAAAACTTAGTTACCGTTGATGCGGAAGGGGATTTCCTGATCAAAACAAAAAAGAAGGGCATACAATACGGACTGCATTATGCACATCACCCTTTTGATGTAGTGGGATGGGATGGTTACTGTTACCCGTTTGCGTTCAGTATCCATGATTTTGAACCCATTACCGGCAGGGTACACCAGCCCCCGCCGGTACACCAGACCTTTGAAGCCCGGAATTTTGTGGTGTGCAGTTTTTGTCCACGTTTATACGACTACCACCCCGATGCCATCCCCGCACCCTATAACCACAGCAATATTGACAGTGATGAGGTATTGTATTATGTGGATGGCGATTTTATGAGCAGGAAACACGTTACGAGAGGGATGATCACACTGCACCCGGCAGGCATTCCGCATGGCCCTCACCCCGGTGCAGTGGAAAAAAGCATTGGCAAAAAAGAAACAGGAGAACTGGCTGTAATGATTGATACTTTTCACCCCTTGCAGTTAACGGCAGAAGCGCTTTCCATTGAAGACCCGGGTTATACGATGAGCTGGGCGGAATGAGACGTTGGCGGACTTTTTTTCTCTTAACCAAAAAATTACTAACTTATCACTCTAAAAATACATTGCCATATGATCAAGTTTAATGACATCAGGATCGGCGACTATGTACGCGCTGAGTACGGAGGCAAAATGTGGGATGGAGAAGTTGTGCGGTTAAACGGAGATGAAAAACAAATTTGTGTGCAGACGGAGGTACAGGAATTCTGGTTTGAACAGGAGCAGCTACACCCGATCCCTTTAACTGAAGAAACGTTGCTAAAGCTTCATTTCAGTAAACAGGTCAATGGAGAGGCGTCTGTCAAGTATCTCAAAGGCCCTTTTCGCATTGTGATTCCAACTGAAGGCGATTTTTCGCAGATGGAAATGTGGTATCGCGAGGACAGGCGTCATCATCCCGATGTAAAATATGTACACCAATTGCAGAACCACTACCTGCAAATGACCAAAGTGCACCTGACAAGTGATCCGGTACATTGAACAGTATAGTTGCTGGAAAATTGAATGCTTTGCAAAATGCCGCATTTGCCTATCTTCAAAAGAAAAAATGCGGCATCGCTTTACCATAACCATTCTTTTTTTTCTTTTCACTGCCTGCTTTGCACGTGCCCAGCAGTTCGGAGGTAATCCTTCCGGTACCAAATGGCAGCAGATCAATACCGATACAGTGCGGGTGATTTTTCCGAAAGGGTTTGACCAAAAAGCACAACGGATAGCTGCCATTGTACATCAGCTGCAAAAAAAATACGGTCACACGATCGGGGATTCGATCCGTAAAGTGAATATTGTTTTACAGAACCAGACACTGGTCTCTAATGCTTATGTGGCATTGGGGCCCTATCGCAGTGAGTTTTATACCACCCCCCCGCAGCATGCTTTTGAACTGGGGGGCGTAAGCTGGACAGACAATCTCGCCGTGCATGAATTCAGGCATGTACAGCAATACAGTAATTTCAGAAAAGGGTTGTCTAAGTTTGCTTCCTTTATTCTTGGAGAAGAGGGACAGGCCATTGCCAATGCAGCGGCTGTACCGGATTGGTTTTTTGAAGGGGATGCCGTGTTCAATGAAACGAAATTAACCAGGCAGGGAAGGGGAACCCTGCCTTTGTTCTTCAGCAGTTACCAATCATTGTACAACAGCGGACGCCATTACAGTTATATGAAAATGCGTAACGGCTCTTTCAGGCATTATGTGCCCAATCATTACAACCTGGGGTATTTATTAGTAGCCTATGGCAGAAAACAATATGGCGATGATATCTGGCGAAAGGTTACCGATGATGCAGTTCGATTTCAACCGCTTTTTTATCCATTTCAGGGCGCATGGAAAAAAAATACCGGCCTCTCTTTTTCACGCTATGTGCAAAATGCCATGGCATTTTACGAGCAGCAATGGAAACCGGGAAAAGGCTATGAGCCGGAATGGTTGTCGCAACCGGTTAAGAACAATGTTGTACATTATAAATACCCTTATCCCGCAGCAGATGGATCGTTGATTGTCCTGAAGAACAGCTACAGCAGCATTCCTGCATTCTATAAAATATTGCCAGGCAACAAAGAAGTAAAAATTGCAGTGAGGGACATTGCGGTGGATGATTATTTTTCTTACAATAATGGCAAGATCGCTTATGCAGCTTTCCGGCCTGATGTACGTTGGGGTAACCGCGATTATACTGTGATTAAACTATTGGATACGGAATCGGGAGAAGAAAAGCAGGTAACCGGCCCCGGCCGTTTTTTCTCTCCAGATATCTCTCATGACGGGAGGCGGATCGCTGCAGTCATCCCTGCTGCGGATACGTCTCAACTGGTGATCCTGCAAACAGCCGATGGAAAGATGATCCGCGCAGAAAAAGGGAAAGATATGGTCTATTCCTACCCCAAATTTTCGGCAGATGATGCCGCTCTATACTGGGTGGCGCGCAATGCAAAGGGAGAGATGGCTATTTATAAAGCAGGTGTGGAAGGCGGAAAAACTGAACCGGTATTGCCTTTCAGTAACCGCATCATAGGTTTCCTGCAGGTGCAGCACGATACACTTTTGTTCAGTACTACTTACAAAGGAAAGGATGAGCTATGGGGATTGGTTGACGATAAACGGCAAAAAGGCCCTTACAGACTTGCATCGTACGCTACAGGACTGTACCAGGGGGCGCTGCGGGGAAACAAGGTAATAGGCGCTGCCTTTACAGCTGATGGCTACCGGCTGGCATCCTTTAGTGCACTATGGGAGCCGGTTGCGCTTAAAGATGCCCTGACGGATTTGTATGTACCGGAAGTTTACAGGCAGCAGGATCACCTGGCGCTTGATTCATTACCCGGCAGGCAGTATGCAGTTGGCAAATATCCCAAAAGCTTTCACCTGTTAAACATTCATAGCTGGCGGCCTTTTTATGATTATCCGGAATATTCCTTCACCCTGTATGGCGAAAATGTATTGAATACTTTCCGCTCCGAGATCGCCTATCGCTATAACCAGAATGAAAGCAGTCACCAATTGGGGTATAATGGTATTTACGGAGGCAGCTACCTGCAACCTCTATTCGGCATCCACAACACCTGGCAGCGGAGCGCCCTGTGGAACAAGGATACCACCCTTAACTGGAATGAACTTGTGGCCTATGCCGGGTTAAGATTGCCCCTGAATTTGTCGGGAGGCAGGCAGTACCGGAACCTTGGTTTACAGGCAACTGTTAATACGGAGCAGGTGAGATGGACAGGCGTAGGGCAAAAGCTGCTG
>JBHAFM010000003.1:0-14890 GCA_041856175.1 Sediminibacterium sp. | reverse complement strand
TGACCTGCTCATGCGTAATGGTATTTATGCCAATATATCACTGAATTGCACTTCGTCGATCCCGCTTACAGATGCCAATGATGCCAATGCCGACGCTTACCAGTTATTACAATTCAAACTGGGCTATCAATGTAAAACGGGAGGCAGAACCATCCATTTCTTTGCTGGGGTCGATAATGCACTGAACCAGGTATACAGTCTTGGCAACGATATTAATGCAGTAGGGAAACGGTATTATAACCCTGCCACCGGGAGAAATTGTTTTGCCGGTATCCATTTTCAGTTTCGTTAACCCCAACTTCCGTTATCTTAGCAACAAAGAAGAAGAACGATGCCCAATATTCTGATTATAGATGATGAGCGAGCCATCCGGAATGTACTGAAAGACATCCTTGGCAATGAAGGGTTTAAAGTGGATGAAGCCGCCGATGGGGAAGAAGGCCTGAAAAAGTTTACTGCGGGTGGGTATGATGCGGTTTTATGTGATATTAAAATGCCCAAGGTAGACGGGCTCGAATTTCTCCAGAAAGCCATGGAGTCAAACCCGGAAATACCGGTGATCATGATCAGCGGGCATGGTAATATAGAAACCGCAGTTGACGCAGTTAAGAAAGGAGCATTTGATTATATATCCAAGCCGCCCGATCTGAACCGTTTGCTCATTACCATTCGCAATGCCATGGATAAAACGACCCTGGTTAAAGAAACCAGGGTACTGAAAAGAAAAGTGTCCAAGGTACAGGAGATCATTGGAGAAAGTGAGGCAATTATAAAAATCAAAGAGACCATTGAAAAAGTGGCGCCAACCGATGCACGCGTATTGATTACAGGAGAGAACGGCTGCGGCAAAGAATTAGTGGCAAGATGGCTGCATGAAAAAAGCAACCGGGCACAGGCCCCCCTTGTAGAAGTGAACTGTGCTGCTATTCCCGGCGAATTGATAGAAAGCGAATTGTTTGGTCACGAAAAAGGCTCTTTCACTTCAGCCATCAAACAGCGCATTGGTAAATTTGAACAGGCCAATGGCGGTACTTTATTCTTAGATGAGATTGGCGACATGAGCCTTGGTGCCCAGGCAAAAGTGCTGCGTGCATTGCAGGAAGGAAAGATCACCCGGGTGGGGGGCGAGAAAGAAATTGCAGTGGATGTGCGCGTGGTGGCCGCCACCAATAAAAACCTGTTAAAAGAAGTGGAGGAAAAGAATTTCCGCCTCGACCTTTATCATCGCCTTGGAGTGATCCTGGTACATGTACCTTCTTTGAATGAACGGAGAGACGATATCCCACTGCTGGTAGATAAATTCCTTACCGATGTGGCCGAAGAATATGGGCAGGCCAAAAAAGGAATAGATAAAAAAGCGATTGAGGCGTTGAAGCAACATGATTGGACAGGTAATATCAGGGAATTAAGGAATGTGGTGGAAAGACTGATCATCTTATCGGGTAAAGAGATCACTGCGGCCGATGTGATGGCTTATGTGCTGCCCAGGTAATAAATGCGCTATTATTTAAGAAAACTTTTACCTGCAAAGCTTTAAGGAGCGGGTGAAAAGGATACATTTGTTGATACTTAATTTGTAAACATGGGTTTATTTCTATTTATTGTTGGTCTTATCGGTTGGCATATCGGCATGTATGGGATGTTTAAAAAAGCGGGTATCACACCCTGGAAAGCCTTCATTCCTCTTTATAACACCTGGCTGATCGTAGAAAAATGTCACATTAAAAAATACTGGTTCTGGCTGCAGTTAATACCGATAGCGGGACAGTTCATCACCATCTGGATCACCATCATTTTTGTGATGCATTTTAAACGCTTCAACCTGTTGCATCATACAGCAACCGTATTCCTTCCTTTTATTTATTTTCCTTACTTGGGTTTTTCAGCTAATGAAAAATGGTACGGAGAAGCGGGGTTCCGCAGCTATAAGAAACCTGGATCAAGGGAATGGATTGATGCAGGAGTGTTTGCCGTAGTAGCGGCCACCATCATCCGTACTTTTGTGTTTGAGGCCTATGTAATTCCTACGGAGAGCATGGAGAAAACGTTATTGGTGAATGATTTCCTGTTCGTCAATAAAATGACCTATGGTCCACGCATTCCCCAAACGCCACTGAGTTTCCCGTTTGTGCACAATATCATGCCTTTCTCACAAACCACTCCCTCTTATATCAAGGCGGTGCAGTTGCCGTATAAAAGATTACCGGCTTTTGCACCGGTAAAAAGGAATGATGTGGTGGTGTTTAATTTCCCGGCGGGTGATACCATTATTAATCATCCGGATTATGGCAGTAAAGTCACTTATTATGAGGTCTTACGTTCCCGTTACAAAGGCAACCGGGAAGCACTCGAGGCAGAAAACCCTGTATTGATCCATCCGATGGATAAAACAGATAATTATATCAAACGTTGTGTTGGGGTGGGAGGCGATGAATTACAGGTTAAGAATGCACAGTTGTTCATTAACGGGCAACCGGCGTTCGTGCCCCCTGGTTCACAGACAGAGTATACCGTTGAGACCAACGGCGCTCCTTTTACAGACGAGTTTATCAGGAATGAGCTGGATATTGATGTGGAAGATAATACCAGGACAGAAATTCAGCTATTGGGTAATGACAAACATGGCTATACCATTAACATGACGCGGGAAACAGCTGAAAAAGTAAAAAAGCAACCAAACGTTATATCAGTAGTCCCTGCAATAGAGAATACGGCGGGCATACTATTTCCTAACGATGAGGCCAATTATCCATGGACCATCGACAATTATGGCCCGATCAAAATACCTAAAAAAGGAGATGTATTAACGCTCAACCCTCAGACCATTGCTTTATACAGGAGATTGATTGCCACTTATGAACACAATACACTGGAGGAAGTGAATGGCAAATATATCATCAACGGAAAAGAAACGAGCACCTATACCACCCGATACAATTACTACTGGATGATGGGCGATAACCGCCACCGCAGCCAGGACAGCCGTTTCTGGGGTTTTGTACCTGAAACGCATATTGTTGGAAAAGCCTCGCTGATCTGGTTCAGCTGGGACAAAGGTCCGCGCTGGAAGCGCTTGTTCAACAGCATTAAATAGTTATCTTTATTAACCGTAAGGGGTCCTCATCGCATAGCGTGATGAGGACTTTTTCGTCTAAATATGTTGCCATATGAATCATGAGCAGTATAGTTTCAAATTTGAGGTCTACGATTCCATTGAACAGCTTTCAGCAGCAGATGCCTGGTTATTAAATGAAGCGCGGGAAGTGACCAAGCTGGCTTATGCGCCTTACTCTCATTTCAAAGTAGGAGCCGTCGCACGTTTGTTGAATGGGGCAATCGTAACAGGCAGTAACCAGGAGAATGCCAGTTTTCCTGTGGGGCTTTGTGCTGAGCGTGTCTTGCTTTCCACAGTCTCCTCGTTGTATCCCCAGGTACCCGTTGAAAACATTGCCATCAGTTATCACAACGGTAATGGCAACAGCAACAGCCCTATATCTCCCTGTGGTATCTGCCGGCAAAGTTTGCTTGAATATGAACTACGTGTTGATCATCCTATACGTTTGTTGCTGGGAGGCATGGAGGGGAAAGTATATGTAATTCCTCAAGCGGGCGCATTATTGCCTTTGAGTTTTACCGGGGATGACATGAAATAGGAATGAAGCATCGGCAACCTCCTTCATCGTATCAGCACTGTTGTGCCATGTATGAACATTTTCTTTCCTGTATCCTTATCAACATATTCGAGTGTCCATACATACGTGCCACTCCCTTGTAGCATGCCATTGACGCGGCCATCCCATTTTTTAGTCCAGTCGCTCGTTTCAAAAATAACCTGCCCGTAACGGTTGTACACCCTGAACAGGAGGTTGCCTGCTTTGAACGCATTGAGCGGGTATAGGTAATCGTTCAATCCATCGCCATTAGGGGTGAAAGCAGAGGGAACGGCCACATAACAACTCACCAGTACCGTGATATTTTTATAGGCAGAATCACTGCAATTGAGGGCATTTGTTGCGACCAACCTTGCGGTATAGGTAGATTGCCGCTGGGCGATGGGGTAAGACTGTGCAGGTGGCGATTGTACCATACTGGATGAGCCGTTCCCAAAATTCCAGAGCCATTTGGTAATACCACTGGGACTGGTGCTGGCATCAGTAAAAGCCAGCGTATCTAACGGGCATAGTGTGTCTTTGGTAGTAAATGCAGCTTTAATGGTATAATCAGGAAGTACCGCTACAGCGCTGGCCGTATCACTGCATTTGCCATTGGAAACAGTGAGGCTGATACGCTTAATGCCAAAACTATTATACCTGAGAACAGCATGTTGTAATGTACTGGTTCTGCCATCATCAATGGCCCAATTCCATTGATAGGCGCCGTTATTGCCATTGTGTGATAGCAGGAGTGTGTCGTATTTGCATCCGGGATTGACAACAGACTGAAAACTGGCTGTTGTTATGTTTTGCGTCAGGAAAGAAATCATAGATCCCGCTGGTGTTGCCTGTCCGCATTCATTTACCAGTGTATTGCCATCACTACCCGTAACAAGTTGTATTTTAAAAATGCCATTTTTTTTGATGGGGGCAGTGAGGAACAACCTTATAATGGTGCTGGCACCGTTGGTACAAACCCCTGCAGCACTTTTAATAGTTACCGGAGCGGGGCCTGTAATGATAAAATCACTGCCATCGGAGGCAATCGTGCTGCAATTGATGGGTTTACTGAATACTAATTGAAGCGTATCGGTGATGCATACAACGGGGCTGATACTGTCCATCGGTGTAGGTTGTGCAGGTGTGAAGCTAAGGCTGGTATTGGCACCCGTAGCGAGGGAATTGCCACAGTTGTCAACAAGTGTATTGCCATCTGCACCGTTTTTTGCGGTAATGGTATAAGTGCCGGCAGTGAATGGTTTATTTAATTTCAGCGTGATGGTGTCGGTATCAAATCCATTGTTGCAACCGTTACCTGATGCGGATGCAATGGAAACGGGGACGGAGGAGCCATTGATAACAAAGTCGCTGCCACCCGGATCAATACTGCTGCAGTTTATTTTTTTATTGATCCTGACAATGACTTGTGTGCCGTCACATACGGCATAGGCGTTTTGTATAACCGGAACAACAGGGTTAACGATACTGGCGGTGCCTCCGCCAAACGATAGTGTATAGCCGCTTTGTTCGCTGCCACTGAAATGACTGACTAATAAGAGATATTCATGACCTGCTTTGAGCATTGGCATAGCGCTGAAAATAGGAATAATGGGCCCATTTCTCAGGCTCCCACACTCATATTTGCTGTTTGCGGTGGCTGAAGTACCTGTTACCCCCACTTCACCTGACCAGTTATAACCCACTATGAGTGATGTGTCAGAATAGACATCCATCGGGCTATGACCTGTAATATCGAACAATTGCCAGTCATAGTCATCTGAGAGGTTCTGGGGTGTGATTAAGAATCCTAATGTACCTGCTGCGTAGCAGGTAAACTTGTACCAATAGGGGCTTTGATCAATGTAAACATTGCCATCTTTCGGGCAAAAAGTCGGAACAACTGTTTGCCCGCATTTTGGCACAGATGTTTGTTTAAATACGGTAGTCCCACATACAGGGAATGCAGTTGTGGGGTTTTGCCCCAAAGTGGTACATGACTGCGACGAGCCTGTATAGCTGATACTGATAAATAATGTGGATAATAATAGTCTGACCCTGGCTTTCATCTTTGCGAAAATATTGGATTCAGTTGGTTATCTCCAACCATTTAACAACGAGGCAAGATGGCTTAATTGACCTTGAAAGCGGTATCAGCGCTGCTCCCTGGAATAATTTTTAAAGAAAAGCCTTAAAACAGTGTCTGCACACCATGTGTAATTTTGAATTCGTGTTGCAATAGCCATTTTTTTCGCCACATGCCACCGGAATAGCCTACGAGCGAACGGTCACTGCCTATTACGCGGTGGCAGGGGACAATGATGGCAATTTTATTTTTACCATTGGTACTGGCGGCGGCGCGGATTACCTTGGGATCGCCGAGGCGTTTGGCCAGGTCCATGTAACTGATGGTTTTACCATACGGTATCTCTAATAATTCGCCCCATACCCTTGCCTGGAACTCAGTGCCCTCCTGGTGTACAGGTATGTCAAAATTTCTGCGGCTGCCATGAAAGAATTCGATCAGTTCTTCGGTGCACTGGTGCATTACTTCTGTAATGCCCGGCTCGCCATGGGTGAACTGGTCTGTATTGTCCACAAACATGAGCTCCCCTATATAATGGTCGGTGCCTCCTATTTTCAGAAGGCCGATGGGGCTTTCGTAGTATGTGTAATGCAGCTCACTCATAAGCGTAGTTCGTAGCATTAGGAAAGGCCGGGTTTTCGGAAAATGCCTTATCCGATGCGTTGCCCGTTGGCAACCTTGCTATCCGGTTGCAATAAAATTACCTGATTATTTTCATCATACACGCCTAATACCAGACATTCGCTGAAAAAATTGGCAATTTGTTTGGGCGGAAAGTTCACCACGGCCACTACCTGCCTGCCAACCAGGCTTTCTTTACTGTAATGGTGGGTGAGCTGGGCAGAAGAATACCTGGTGCCTAAGGGGCCAAAATCAATCTTTAATTGATAGGCTGGTTTTTTGGCTTTGGGAAAATCTGTAACTTCAAGAATGCTTCCGCTGCGGATATCAATTTTTTCGAAATCGTCCCAGTTGATCATCATGCTGATTATTTATTCAAATCTAAAAATTTAATACTTATGAAACGTACTGCAACTGCTCTCTGGAATGGCTCCGGTAAAGAAGGCTCGGGTCATCTTACCACCCAGAGCACCACCCTTGATCATACACAGTATTCTTTCAACTCGCGTTTTGCCGAAGGTGTTGGTACCAATCCGGAAGAACTGATGGCCGCTGCCCATGCAGGCTGCTTCAGTATGAAGCTCAGCTTTGTGTTAGGCGCTGCAGGATTTACGCCCGCCTCGATAGAAACCCAGTGTGCTATTACATTGGAGGATGGAACCATCAAAAGCTCCCATTTAGTTGTAAAGGCAAAAATACCCGGCATCACTGCCGAACAGTTCCAAACCTGTGCCGCCGATGCAGAAGCCAATTGCCCTGTCAGTAAAGCATATAAAATGGAGATTACAATGGAAGCCTCCTTGGTATAAATGTAATGTAGGATGTAGGATTTGGTGATGTAGGATATTTAAACATAGCGTATGTCCTCAAATCCTACATTTCCTACTTATCCAGCAAATCCGCAAGCTTGAGCAGTTCTTTTTGTTTGTACTGGTTGGAAGGCCTGTCAAAACATTTTGAGAGTTCTTCCAATAGGGACTGGATAATGCGTTTATGTGATTGTGGTTTGAAATAGGATGGGGTTGGCGGAACAGCAATGCGCTTGAAATAGTTTTCAATATCGGCATGAGAATAGGCCTGGCCGGATGTTCCGTCTACATAAAAATGAATCTTGTCTTGCGGGGAGCCAATATAAGAGACAGGATCATAATCAGAATGATAGAATGCAATAATGAATTGTTTGGGGATGTTGATGATCCTGGCATTGATATCGAGCAGTTCACACATCACCTGGTAAATGATCCCGTTGCTTAAAGCGTTACCCTTCTTGGTCTCAAGTACTTTATGCAGGAAGAAATCGTCCGGATTGGTATAGCTTATTTCCACACCTTTCAGGTTATAGTAATTATAAATGATGCTGGACAAAACGTTGGCCTGCTCAAGCGGCGTCAGAAAGCTGTTCAGCTCCAGCCATACATTGCGTCGTATTTTTTCTATATCCTGTAATACGGGGGTGGTATGCAGGTCGGGATACTGGAATTTACTTACCAGCAATGCACCTATCAGCAGGTCGTGGTAAGCGCTGTCGCGCCATTCCACCAGGTCATCTGTAAGGTCGGTATAGTGCAGCCGGTGAATGATCATTTCGATCCTTTCCTGTATATCCTCGCTCAATGTAGTTTCCCAGAGATGCTCCAGGTTGGGAATAATGCCTTTGCCGTATCCCACGATCTTTTCAGAAATGGTGGAGTATACTTCCTCATCAGGGTCATCGATGAGGGTAAGAAGGGCATTTATTTCTTTGGTCTCCTGCATAACGGTTAGTTGCTGAAATTGGGTATTTCCACACCAAACTAAATTAATTTTTTGCTAATTATTGACGATAGTTATCCCATAGGTGTGGAAATAAGATATTTATATTAAATAATAATCTGCCCGGTAATGCGTTCACGCCCCGTCCTGTAGGCAAAAAAATTGAGATTTAACAAGGCGGATCGGTGTTTAACAAGTACCTTGTGCCCCTTTCAACGTCAGTTCAAATATGTCACAAATCACCATCCCTAAATTTCCCGCTGTAAAGCAATCGCTCCATACCGAATTAAAGAAAAGGGTTCAGGAGTACTTTGATCACCGGGGAATCAATGCAACCGGTAATCCAAAATTGTTCACCAAAGCACTGGTGATGGTGATAGGGTTTATACTGGTGTATATCCACCTGGTGGCATTTACACCGGTTTGGTATATAGGGGTTGCAGAGTGCATTGTATTGGGTGGGTTTGTTGCCGCTATCGGTTTTAATGTCATGCATGACGGCAGTCACGGTAGTTTCAGTACCAATAAATGGGTCAATCGTGTGGCGGCTTCCTCTATCAGTCTCTTGGGTGCCAACCACTTTATGTGGAACATGAAACACAACATGATCCACCACAGTTTTACCAATGTAGATGGGGTAGATGACGATATTGAAATAGGTTTTCTCATGCGAATGGCCCCCACGCAGAAACGTTATAAAGTACACCGCTTCCAGCATTTTTATTTCTGGGTGTTATACATGTTATTATATGTGTTCTGGATATTTTTTGCCGATTATAAAAAATATTTTTCTCAAAAGATCGGGTCGGTTCCGCTAAAGAAAATGAACAGGAACGATCACCTTGAATTCTGGGGTGTTAAACTGTATCACGCTGCCGTATTTATTTTGATTCCCATCCTTTGCGTGGGTTGGTTAAGCTGGATGATCGGCTTTTTAACCATGAGCCTGGTAGCGGGATTTGTGCTGAGCATTGTATTCCAGCTGGCACATACGGTAGAGCATACGGCATTCCCGGTTGCTGATATTGATACGCATAAACTACCTGATGAGTTTGCTGCGCACCAGATCAAGACCACAGCCAATTTTGCTACCCGCAATAAGCTGGTGAGCTGGTTGGTTGGCGGATTGAATTTCCAGATCGAGCACCATCTGTTTCCTAAAATATCACATATTCATTATCCCGCTATCAGTGATATCGTAAGAAAGGTATGTGTTGAATACCAATTACAATACATTGAATACCCCACTATGCGCAAAGCAGTGATGGCGCATGTAAGGTTTTTGAGGCAAATGGGGAGACACAATTAATTAATTATGTCTGATTTGATGATTAAATAAAAAAACCAAATCAGGCATTTTAATTCTTATACTTTTTTCTTTGCTGTTTTTGTTGCAGCTTTTTTAGTTTTCGGTGCTGTTGTTTTCTTCGTGGCCGGTTTTATTTTTTTGGCAAAAGCATTTGGCACCTGTTCTTCAATCATTTTCTTTACTTCTTCAACATCAACTTCTGCAAGGGTTTCGGCGGTATACTTGGCACCATCCGGGGCTTTGCCCAGTTTCAGCATTTTTTTATTGAAACGGATAAAGGGGCCCCAGCGTCCATTTTCAATCGTTATTTTCTCTGCAGGCCACTGCCTGATGAAACGATTGGCCTCCTTCTCTATCTTTTTTTCGATCAGCTCATTGATATCCTGTTGGGAAAGCGTGTCAAAATTATAGGCCCTGGGGATATTGATGTACATATCGTTCCATTTGATGAAGGGACCAAAACGACCTTTGCCCTTCGTTACAGGTAATTCCTGGTAGAAGCCAATAGGGGCATCGGCCTGTTGTTTTTCATTGATCAGCTGCACAGCCCTGTCGAGATCCATTTCGTGCAGGTCTTCTCCTTTTGGAATAGAGATAAACTGCTCGCCCAGTTTAATATAAGGACCAAACCTTCCTACATTAACAGCTACCTCCTGCCCTTCGTATTCGCCAATGGTGCGCGGTAAAGCAAAGAGTGCCATTGCTTCCTCCATGCTGATCGTTTCAATGCTCTGGTCTGTCTTTAATTTGGCAAAGCGTGGCTTTTCCTCGTCTTCTGCATTGCCTATCTGTACCATGGGACCATAACGCCCCATACGTGCGATTACTTTTTTCCCTGTCGCTTCATCAAGTCCCAATTCTCTTTCACCCTTTGCCCTTTCGGCATTTTCCAATGTGTGTTCTATATTCTCATGAAAAGGCTTGTAAAAATCATCAATCATATTACTCCACTTCATCTTACCTTCTGCAATTTCATCAAACTCTTCTTCGATCCGGGCGGTAAACCCAAAATCCATCACTTTATGAAAATATTGTTTTAAAAAATCGGTCACCACAATGCCGAGATCAGTGGGGAATAGCTTGCTTTTTTCCGCGCCGGTATTTTCAAGCAACACTTCTTTGTTGATGTGGTTCTCTTTATCCAGCTTCAGCAGGTTCACCTGCCTTTTCACTCCTTCTTTATCGCGTTTCTCCACATAATTTCGCTTGATAATGGTGGAGATGGTGGGCGCATAGGTAGAGGGGCGACCAATACCCAATTCTTCCAGCTTCTTTACTAATGAGGCTTCGGTATATCTCGGAGCGGGCCTGGTGAATTTTTCTGTGGCAGTCATTTCCCTGAATTCAAGTTGCTGGTTTACGCTCAGCGGGGGCAGCATGCCTTCTGTATCTTCATCCTCTTCCTCGTCTTTTCCTTCCAGGTAAACTTTCAGGAAGCCGTCAAATTTCATCACTTCACCGGTAGCCGTGAGTGTTTCATTATTGGTGGAGATATTGATCTTTGCAATGGTTTTCTCAAATTCTGCATCGCTCATCTGGGACGCAATGGTTCTTTTCCAGATCAGTTCATATAACCTGCGTGTTTCTTCATCTGCCACTGTACGGTTGTTCATATAAGTGGGCCTGATGGCTTCATGGGCTTCCTGGGCGCTGTCGTTTTTGTTCTTGTATTTGCGGGGCTGGTAATATTTATCGCCATAGCTTGAAGTCACTTCCCTGTGTATATCCTGCATGGCCGTGTCGCTCAGGCTGATGCTATCCGTACGCATATAAGTGATCTTACCGCTTTCGTATAGTTTCTGTGCCAGCAGCATGGTTTTGCTTACGCCATAGCCTAATTTCCTGGATGCTTCCTGTTGTAATGTTGAAGTAGTAAAAGGGGCAGTAGGGCTGCGCTTGCCAGGCTTCACGGTAATGTCGGCTACAGTATAACCGGCACCCTTGCATCCTTCGAGGAATTTAGCTGCAGTTTCCTGTGTGCTGACCTTAGCAGCACCTTCGGCTTTGAATCCAACGGCTTTGCCATTGCTATCCTTTGCAGCAAATAAAGCCTCGATCTTATAACTGCTCTCTGTAATAAATTGATTGATCTCTCTTTCTCTTTCTACGATCAGCCGTACGGCCACACTTTGTACACGACCGGCGCTCAGGCTGCGTTGCATGCCAATTTTTCGCCATAGCACCGGGCTCAGTTCAAAACCTACCAGCCTGTCCAATATGCGTCGTGCCTGCTGCGCATTGACAAGGTTCATATTGATCCTGCGGGGGTTCTGGACAGCCTTTTTTATGGCAGGGGCAGTGATCTCGTGAAAGACAATACGTTTGGTGGTATTGGGGTCTAAGCCCAATACTTCGGCTAAGTGCCAGCTGATGCTTTCCCCTTCACGGTCCTCATCCGATGCCAGCCAGACTTCACCAGCTTTTTTGGCTAATTGTTTCAGCTCTTTGACCACTTTTTCTTTCTCATACGGAACAATGTAACGGGGGCGGTAGTGATTGTTCAGGTCAATACCCATGTCATCTTTTTCAAGGTCACGGATATGTCCATAACAACTTTTTACCTCGAAATCACTTCCAAGGATTTTCTCAATTGTTTTGGCTTTTGCCGGTGACTCAACGATCAATAAATTCTTTGCCATGTAATGCAATATTAGGCGAAACCGGCAAAATGCAAAAAATGTCAGGAAAAAGGCAGTTATATTATTATGAAGCCAGGAACTGAATAACTGCTTTGCTCACCTGCCTGTCGTGGTATATTCTGTTATGCCCCAACCCCTCTGTAGCCATGAACTGCAGTAAGGGCCGGTGTGATTGCCGGACGGGGAGGGTGTCTTTAAACGGACAGATCGTATCATTTTTATCATGTATCCATAAAGTAGGGGTCGGTACCTGCTGAACGGCCCTGTTCACCGAAAAATAACTGATGGGCCTGTGAGCAATGGAAACGATCAGGTGTTCCAGTGCTGTTTTGGTTGCTTCTTTGATCTGAAGGATCCGGCAATACTGGCGGATGGCTGTAGAGGTTTCGGTGGCGGGTGCAATAAGCACCATTTTTTTATCAGGATTCCCCTTCATTTCTTCCATAGCCAGTGATGTGGCCAGGGCTCCCAATGAATGCCCTATAAAACCATCAAACGGACCGTAGAGCGATTCAACACGTAGCAGCATGTTTTTGTATATAAGGGCGTTGATCAGTTTACCATCGCTGATGCCATGTCCGGGTGCATCAAACGCAAACACTTCGAATCCTTCTTTAAAAAGCAGGTGGACATAATTTTCAAACTTATAAGAATAGCTGCTGAAGCCGTGGACAATGATCACCCGCCTGCCATTATTTTTTTCAGGCTTCCAGTGAAAGCCGCGAATGATTAAATCATCTATGTCAAAAGACAATTGTTCCGCTTTATGAAAAACAGGAGGTGCTTTACGTTTAGGTTTGCCGAAATATGGAGTACAAAATAAACGGTAAGCCGATTCAGCCGCTTTTTTTGGCGACAGCAGGCCAATTGTTCTGAATTTGGCTTTATAATAGCTGATCACGACTCTTTGTGTTAATTTCATTTCCATAAGCACAAATATATGCAGGTTGTCATCATTGGTTCCGGTAATATAGCTACGGTATTGGGCAGGCTGATGTTTAAAAATGGCCACAGGATTATGCAGGTATGGAGCAGGACTGAGGCCAATGCAACAATATTGGCAAAGCAACTGGAAGCGGATGCTATTACGGATATTGCGCAAATAGACCAGGGAGCCGATCTCTATTTGCTTGCCGTAACGGATAGCGCTATGGCTGAAACCGCTGCTAAACTTGTATTGAAAGACCAGTTAGTGGTGCATACGGCAGGTGCTGTTTCAAAAGACATTTTACAGTATACAAGTACCCGCTATGGGGTATTATGGCCCATGAAAATGATCAGGAAAACAATGACAGCCATTGACCCGGCAAGTGTCGTCATAGACGGAAATACAACAGCCGTGATAAATCAAATAACAGCATTGGCACATGGATTTTCGCATCTCGTAACCAGTGCAGATGATGCAACAAGGAGTAAAATGCACCTGCTGGCAGCCATCACGGCTAATTTCCCCAATCATTTATACCACCTGGCGGCTGATTACTGCGCGGCCCAGCATATAGATTTCAGCCTCTTCTATCCGATCATTGCAGACACTGCCCGTCAGATCCAGACCGCTCATCCCCGCGAAGTGCAGGCAGGGCCCGCATTCCGTGATGATATTACTACTTTGCAAAAGCATGAAGCATTACTGCAGGACTATCCCGGATTATTAAAAGTGTATGAAGTGATGAGCGAAAGTATCAGGAAAAAATTTAACGTGTAAAACCAGCGTGAGAACAAATAACAACTAACAGTTATTAGCAGGCAGCTATTGTTTGCAGACACAGGTTCGTTTGCAGGTTTGTCTGTTTTAAAATACTTTTGCACCCGAAATGGAAGCTATGTACACGATAAAAGTAAGGTTTGAGCAGAAGGGGCTTAACCCGGTTACACTCAGCAATATTGCCGCTGATCAGAGTTTGCTGGAAGTGTGCCTGGATAATGGGATTGAACTGCATCACAACTGCGGGGCCGTATGTGCCTGCAGCACCTGTCATATATATGTTGAAAAAGGCATGGATCGTTTAGAGGAACTGGATGATAAGGAAGAAGATTTCATAGATCGTGCCGTTAACCCGCGTATCAATTCAAGATTGGGATGCCAGTGTGTGTTACAGAATGGCGGCGGTGGTGAGGTAGAGATCATCCTTCCCGACCAGACTCAATTCCTTGGAGAATAGTGCCAGTCATAACCACAAAACACAAATTACAAACCTCGATATGAGTCATTTTGAACCACCGATTCACTGGAACGACCATGAAGATATTGCCATGAAACTCTATGAGCGTTTTGGCGACGAATTCAATGAAGGGAAAATTTACCGTATCCGTTTTACTGATCTCCTTGAATGGATATTAGAGATACCCAATTTTGCCGGGAAAAAAGAACAGAGTACAGAAGGGCACCTGGAGATGATACAGAGCGCATGGGTGTATGAGTGGCGGGATAACCAGAAATAGTCATTCATAATTGAGTGTTTCTTAATTCCTGATCCTAATTTCCAATTCCAAATAATATGCTCGAACGTTTTAAACCAATTACCACTTTCGTTTTTGATGTAGACGGTGTACTTACTGATGGCACCCTCCTGGTATTGCCCGATGGAGTAATGGGGAGGAAGATGAATATCAAAGATGGCTATGCTTTGCAACTGGCGGTAAAAAAGGGATATCATGTAGTAGTAATATCCGGGGGAAATTCGGAGGAAGTAAGGAACAGGTTGCAAAAACTGGGTATCACAGCTATCTGGATGCAGGTGGAAGATAAAGCGGCAGTGCTGCTCCGTTTCCTGCAGGAAAAACGATTGGCAAAAGAAGCGGTATTGTATATGGGGGATGATATCCCTGACAG
>JBHAFM010000002.1:0-2985 GCA_041856175.1 Sediminibacterium sp. | reverse complement strand
TTGCGGGAGCCGGGCAGCAGGTAGCCAAACATGGCAACTATGGCGCTTCATCTGTCAGCGGCGCGTCGAATGTAATGGAGCAGCTTGGCTATCAATTCAAGAATGATACAGACCGGCTAAAAAAAGAATTGGATGCATCCAATATCTGTTTCCTGCATGCCCCAATGTTTCATCCTGCCTTAAAAGCAGTAGGACCCATCAGGAAAAACCTGGGGATACGCACTTTTTTTAATATGCTCGGGCCAATGGTCAACCCTGCATCACCTGCTTTTCAACTCGTAGGGGTGTACAATTTGGAGATGGCACGCATTTATAATTACCTGCTGCAGGAAACAGGAAAAGCATTTACCATCATCCACAGCCTTGACGGGTACGATGAGATATCACTGACCAGTGACACCAAAGTAATTACCAATGAAGGGGAACGCATTATGACACCGGAACAATTGGGCAAACGTATGGTGGCGGCTGAAGATATTTATGGCGGTAACACGGTTGAGGAAGCGGCTAAAATATTTTTAAAGATCATCAAAGGAGAAGGAAGCTGGGCACAAAACGCAGTGGTACTGGCCAATGCAGCTATGGCGCTGCATTGCACCGGCTCCTATCAAAGTTATGACCATGCTTACGATGCGGCTGTAGCCAGCTTAGAAGGCGGTAAAGCCGCTCAATCATTACAAAACCTGATCAACCTGCAATAATTATGAATATCCTGGAAACGATCGTAGCAAAGAAAAAATCAGAAGTAAAAGAGAGAAAAGCCGATGTGCCGGTGGGTCAACTGGAGAAAGCTCAGTTTTTTGCCAGGGAGACGCTGTCTTTGTGTGATTTTTTAGTAGCACCTGAACGAACAGGTATTATTGCAGAGTTTAAAAGAAAATCACCTTCGAAGGGAGTCATTAATGACCGGGCAGATGTAGTGGCAGTTACCAGCACTTATGCGAAAGCAGCATCCGGACTCTCCGTTTTAACCGATACGGACTTTTTTGGAGGCTTCACGGCAGACCTTGAAGCAGCGCGTGTGAACCAGGTCCCTATTTTGCGTAAAGACTTTATCATTGATGAATACCAGGTGTATGAGGCAAAAGCAATGGGAGCAGACGTGATCCTGCTGATAGCAGCCTGCCTGACACCTGAAGCAGTAGCAGACCTGGCAGCATGCGCCAAAGGGCTGGGACTGGAAGTCTTACTGGAGATCCACCAGGAGGATGAATTGGGGCATATCTGTAACCTCGTGGATATGGTGGGAGTGAACAACCGCGACCTGAAGACTTTTGAGGTAAATATAGCAACCTCGCTGCGGCTGATCACAGAAATTCCCCACGCCAAGCCTGCGATTACAGAAAGTGGCATCAGTGATGTAGATACTATTGTAACTTTGCGGCAGGCCGGGTTTAAGGGTTTTCTGATAGGAGAGAATTTTATGAAACAGACCGATCCTTCGATTGCTTTTACTGATTTTGTTGATCAACTAAAAGCAAAACAACATGCGCATTAAAGTTTGTGGCATGACAAATGCCGAACAGGTATACCAATTGGATGAAATGGGAGTGGAATTCAGCGGATTCATTTTCTATCCCAAGTCGCCCAGGTACGTTTTTCGCCACATGCCAAGGCCCGAAATTAAAAAGATCAAAGGCAGGCAGATCAATAAAGTGGGGGTATTTGTCAATGCTCCTGTTGAAGAAGTACTGCAAACAGTGGATGACTGCGGCCTTTACCTGGTTCAGTTGCATGGCGATGAAACACCCAAATATTGCGAGAAGGTTGCAGATTACGTGGGTGTCATCAAAGCATTCAGGTTGAGGGAAGACGATAACGTGTTATGGAAAATAAAAGATTACCAGGATGTCGCAGATATGTTCCTCTTTGATACAGAAGGAGCAGGATATGGCGGTACAGGAAAAAAATTCAATTGGGAAGTGCTGAAGGGATTGCATATCAACAAACCATTCTTTCTCAGCGGCGGCATTCAGCCGGAGGATGCGGCATTACTTCAATCATTTGCGGCAGAACCGGTAGCGAAAGACCTGTTCTCAATAGATGTAAACAGTAAATTCGAAACATCTCCCGGGATCAAGGACATGGACAAGTTAAAAAATTTTGTAACGGCGATCAAACAGCTTTAGCCGCTACGGGTACAAAGAAAACAACGAATGACAACAACCTACCAACAACCAGACGATCGGGGTTATTACGGAAAATTCGGCGGCGCCTATATTCCCGAAATGTTACATCGCAATGTAGCGGAGCTGAAAACAAAGTACCTGGATATTATACACGAAGCCTCTTTTCAGAAAGAATTCCGGGGACTACTCAAGGATTATGTAGGAAGGCCTACTCCTTTATTCCTCGCTGAAAGGCTGAGTAAAGAATTGAACGCTGCTGTTTACCTGAAGCGTGAAGACCTTTGCCATACCGGCGCACATAAGATCAACAACACCATTGGGCAAATATTACTGGCACGTCGTTTAGGCAAGAAAAGGATCATTGCAGAGACCGGCGCAGGCCAGCATGGCGTAGCTACGGCCACTGTCTGTGCCCTCAAGGATATGGAGTGCATTGTGTACATGGGGGAGAAAGATATTGAACGCCAGGCACCGAATGTGGCAAGGATGAAAATGCTGGGCGCCAAAGTTATACCTGCCATAAGCGGAAGCAAAACATTGAAAGACGCAACCAATGAAGCCATCCGCGACTGGATCAATAACCCGGTGGATACCCATTATATCATTGGCAGTGTGGTAGGGCCTCACCCTTACCCCGATATGGTAGCACGTTTTCAAAGCGTGATCAGCGAAGAAACGAAATGGCAGCTGAAAGAGCAAACAGGAAATGAACTGCCAACGCATGTTGTGGCCTGTGTGGGCGGCGGCAGTAATGCGGCGGGCGCTTTTTATCATTTCCTGGATGAGCTGGAAGTACAACTGGTTGCAGTAGAAGCTGCGGGCCATGGTATTAACAGCGGCATGAGCGCTGCTACGA
>JBHAFM010000001.1:0-2565 GCA_041856175.1 Sediminibacterium sp. | reverse complement strand
TAATAGCAGGGCAAATACGAATGTAAGGGTTGTAATTCTTTTCATGTTTTTTTGGATTTGTCAATAAATCTAATGAAAAGATAGAAGAGACAATAATTATACCGGTTATTTTTCAGCTATATTTAAGGTAGCTGAACTGGGAACATTCCATCAACCAAAGACCTCGTTCAATATGCCAGCCAGTCTTACACCTCCCTTCAATAAGCGTTCATTTACTGTTTGTACATGATCAAAATTATAACGATAGGTTAGTTTCTGGTCAGGTTGTTTGATCTCCTCATAAAGCTGGCGGCTGATCTCGTAGGACTCAAATATCCACCTGTCAATAGGTACTGCCTGCCAGTTCTTACGTTGTTGTACAGTAGTATGATTGATATAGCGTGTATACTCAGTGTAGCTGAGCTGCTGGTAATTGATCAGTTTCTCGTCCCAAACACTGTGCAGGTTCGTTGGTTCATTGAACCATTGTACCCTGATCCTGTTACCTCCCAGATCTTCCAGCCTGCCTGCATGCATCGGTTGGTGCAGATCGCCTATAATATGTATGAGTAACCGGAGGTACATTACCTGTTTATCCCGCGGTAATGTTTTATCCTTCAATTCCTTCACCATAAAATTAACTTTGGTGTAAGCATTCACGGCGGTATCCTTTGCGAGATAGTCCTGCATACTGCTGTAGGTAAATCCGTCCTCAAAATTGATATAATGCCAGGGTCCAAGGTAATTGTATGCTGGGTCAGATTTGATAAAATCCGGCCAGTTGGCAGTCATGGCCAACGATTCTGTTCCCAGAAGCTGCCGGATGCTTTTTTGCGCTTTTGGCGTAAGATAACTATCCGCTATTTCTCCTATGATCCGGTGCCCCAGCATTCCCCATGCGCTTGATTGAAATGGCAGATAAAAGAACAGGGTGATAAAAAACAAACGTCTTATAATAAGCATGTGCTTCATTTTTTGTTACAAATGTATTTTCTTATTCTTTACCTGTTTCAGGTTGATTTGCGCAACACCAATTCAGGCTCTATTTTTACCTGCACAGGTTCCTCTTTCTTTTTTTTGGCTTCCAGCTGGTCCATCAATATAACTACTGCAGATTTGGCTATTTTCTCAACAGGCTGCCTGATAACCGTGATAGGCGGTGTATGCAGCCGAAAGCTGTCGTTATCGTCAAAACAAACAACAGCAATATCGGACGGTATCTGCAAACCCATGCGTTGTATACTTTCCAGCCCTATAATGCCTAAATAGTTAGTAGCAAAAAAAACAGCGTCTAATGATGCACCCCGGATAAATTTCATCACCTTCTTAACGCTTTCTTCCCTGGTATGGTTACAATCCAGGTCAAGTTTCAGGATGCATTCGTTTTTTAACGAACCTTGTTCCCTCTTCAATGTTTCTATATACCCCTGTTCCCGCAGCTGCATCTGTATCATATTGAATCTAACCGTAACAAATCCTATCCTTTTGTGTCCTTTGCTGATCAGGTGTTTCATTCCTTTCTCCACACCGGCAAAACTGTCTACCATCACATACGGGGTTTCAATATCCGGAAAGAACCGGTCCATTAAAACAAAAGGTTTCCGGTAACGCATCAGTTGCTGAATATCCTTGTTTATTTTATCCGTGGGTGTAATAATGAATCCGTCCACCTGCTGGTAAGTCATCATGTTTAAAAGCGCCCTGGCTTTCTGGCTGTCATTCTCGGTGCTGCAAAAAACTACTTTATATCCGTATTCGTTCGCTTCGTCTTCAATAAACCTTGCCAATGCGGCAAAGAAATGATTGGATATATCTTCGACCAGCAATCCGATTATTTTTGACTGGCCTGTACGCAGGCTTACGGCAACCTGGTTGGGTTGATAACCAGCTTTCCTGGCTATTTCGTTCACCTTGTCGGCAATGGGCTTACTGATCCGCATCTGTACTGCTTTGCCATTCAGCACAAAGGAAACTGTAGAAGTGGAAACCCCGGCCATCCTGGCGATATCCTTAAGGGATATTTTCTTCATATACAATAATATTAAAGGTGAAAACAAATGCAAACTGGACCGCTTCACCTAATTGCCATGCTGCAACAATACATTTACTCCTTTTTGTTAACCAAGGGGTTTTCTCTGTCGGTTGAGAAAGAGTACGGAAATGCGTTTTCTTTGGCTCCTCTTGTTTTATTAGGAGTTGCACCCATGCTGAAATTCAAAACAGCACCCTTCTGCAATACTGCATGACTCAGCCAATTCTTATCATAAGGTGTATTGTTGAGCTGAAGCGCCTGTACATAACGATTTTTATCACTGTTACCGGGAGCAGTAATAACCACCTGCTTCCCGTTGTCAAGCGTGATCGTCGTTTTTCTGAACAGCGGCGCTCCCAATACATACTGGTCAGATGCCGGGGTAACGGGATAGAAACCCAGGGCAGAGAACAGGTACCAGGCCGAAGTCTGCCCGTTGTCTTCATCGCCACAATAGCCATCGGGTGCAGGCTGGTATAAGCGTTTCATTGTCTCGCGAACCCAATATTGTGTTTTCCATGGTTCACCGGCATAATTATACAAGTAGATCATGT